>JAIKXN010000061.1 GCA_024684055.1 Lachnospiraceae bacterium
GAGTCAGGACGGAAAAGGACTTTCGGTAGCTTCGCTCATTGTGGGAATCGCTTCGATACTCTGCGGAATAGTTCCCGGGCTCGGATTGATTTTTGCTATTGCCGGAGTTGCATTAGGTGTTGCGGCAAAGAGCAAAAATGGCAATACGCTTAATACTGTAAGCCTTATAGTTTCCGGTGTGGGACTTGTCCTTGCGCTCGTGATTTTCTGCCTGACCGGCTTTGTAATCTTTGACACTTTTATTTGGTACTATATTTAAACGGATGAAACTTAATGACAGAAAATTCAAAGATGAACTTACCAAAACATGGTTTACAGTCGGCATAGTCGTCGGGGTATTGCTGATCGCGGCTGTACCTCTTTTCATATTCTTCGGCAAACAGATAGCCTACGGCGGCAATCAGTGTGCCTTTTTAACGCTGACGCATCTGTATTGTCCTGGATGCGGCGGAACAAGAAGCTTTTACTGGCTTCTTAGAGGACATATCGTAAGAAGCTTTGCGATGAACCCGTTTGTACCGTATTTTTTTGCAGATTACTTTATCTTTATGATTAATTCGGTTCTCGTAAAAACAACAAAGAAACTCGGGTTTGAAGGTTTTCCCGTGACCGCTACGGTGTATGTCGGATTGGGGATTTTACTCGGTTCCTGGGTGATCAGAAATATTATTTATGTTATTTGGGGAATAACGTGTATTTAAAAGCAGTCCTGGGACTGCTTTTTATTGTATTTGCCTTTGAAAAGAGGTACAATAGAACTGTATGTGAATACAAAAAAGCTGTATATGTAAAGGAGTGAATAAATATGGATTACAAAGAACAATTTAACTTCTGGCTTGAAGATGATTATTTTGACGAAAACACTAAAAAAGAACTTATTGCCATCAGAAATGATGAGAAAGAAGTGGAAGATAGATTTTACAGAGATCTTGAGTTTGGAACCGGCGGTTTAAGAGGCGTTATCGGCGCCGGAACCAACAGAATGAATCTCTATACTGTCAGAAAAGCAACACAGGGTCTTGCAAATTATATCCTTGCGCAGGGAACACAGGATAAGGGTATTTCGATTGCGTACGATTCAAGACGCATGTCGCCCGAATTTGCGGATGAGGCAGCACTCTGCATGGCAGCAAACGGAATTAAAGCATACGTTTTTGATGCGCTTCGTCCCACGCCCGAGCTTTCCTTCTCGGTAAGATACTTAGGATGTACAGCCGGCATCGTTATTACGGCAAGCCACAATCCGCCTGAATACAACGGATACAAGGTTTACTGGGAAGACGGCGCTCAGGTTACAAGCCCCAGAGACAAAGACATCATCACATACGTTAAAAACGTAACCGATTATCATACGGTTAAAACAATGGATAAGGCTGAGGCAATCGAGAAAGGCCTTTACATTCAGACAGGAAAAGAAATTGATGATGCTTTCATGGCTGAACTTAAGAAACAGATCATCCATCCCGAAGTCATCAAGGAAATGGGCAAAGAGTTAACGATTGTTTACACTCCTTTCAACGGAACAGGTAATGTTCCCGCAAGAAGGATCTTAAAGGAAGTAGGATTTGAGAACGTTATCGTTGTTCCCGAGCAGGAAATGCCCGATCCCAACTTTACGACTCTTGAATATCCCAATCCCGAGGATCCCAAGGCATTCACACTTGCTCTTAAACTTGCAAAAGAAGTTAAGGCTGATGTTGTTCTTGCGACAGACCCCGATGCCGACAGACTCGGAATTTACGCATATGATACCAAGTCAGGCGAATATGTACCTTTCACCGGAAATATGTCAGGCATGCTTATTGCCGAATATATCTTGAGAGAACGTACAAAGATGGGTACAATGCCCGAAAATCCCGCACTTGTTAAGACGATCGTTACAACAAACATGGCAGATGTCATTACCAAGGCTTACAACGTAAAAGAAGTTGAAGTTCTTACGGGATTTAAGTATATCGGCGAGCAGATCAAATGGTTCCTTGAAAAAGGCACGAACAATTATGTATTCGGACTTGAAGAAAGTTACGGATGCCTTGCCGGAACACATGCGAGAGACAAGGATGCCATCGTTGCCGTTATGTGTCTTTGCGAAGTTGCTGCATACTGCAAGAAGCAGGGTATCACAGTATGGGATATGATGCTTGATATGTATGAGAAATACGGATACTTCAAAGAAGATCTTTATACGATCACAATGAAGGGCAAGGAAGGAAGCGAAAAGATCGCTGCCATCATGGAAAGCCTCAGAGCCAATCCTCCCAAGGAATTCGCTTCATGGAAAGTACTCGCAATGAGAGATTATACAAAAGATGAGAGGATCGACCTTGCAACAGGCGAGAAATCATCAACGGGACTTCCCAATTCGAATGTTCTTTACTTTGAACTTTCAGATGATGCATGGTGCTGCGCAAGACCTTCGGGTACCGAACCCAAGATCAAATTCTACATGGGTGTTAAGGGAAGCAGCCTTGAAGATTCCAAGAAGAAAGTTATTGAACTGACAGATGCTTTAAAGAGCAAACTTGCTTTATAAAGAAGCAACAGATAATAATTTGCGGTCCGATACGGGAAAATATTAAGGACCGTCAAATGGGTTATGGGGAATTATTGACACCCTGACGGGTGTGCGGAGACAGTCATGGCAAAAGTAAACGAATTATACAGTAAGGCTAACAGGTATTTAAAAAGAAACGGAATAGAAAAGACGGCGATAGCTGTGGCTGACAGTGCTTTAAGCAAAGCGCCGAAGAGTTTTAAATATCAGCTCGCGACAACGGATGAACTGAAGGCACAAAGAGCGTGGAGTCAGAGATTCGCGTCAAGCCTTAAGTTCACTCTTGTGGTCCCCACATATGAAACCGATTCGATGTATTTCGATGAGATGATCGCCAGCGTCCTCGGACAGACATATAACAACTGGGAACTTATTCTGGTAGACGGATCCAAAAACAAAAGGCTTTTGTCCGAACTCGAAAACATGACCGGGGTAAGTAACGGCGAAAGACCGGCCGGCAGAGTATATTCTCTTGAAGAGATCAGAAAACTTTTCAGATTTTCGGTAGATACTTATGTGACATACGATTACGACGGATGTGAGATTAAATATCTTCATCTGACGGTTAACGGAGGAATATCCGCCAATACCAACGTCGGAGTAAATCTGGCGAGCGGTGATTATGTGGGACTGCTTGATCATGACGATCTGCTTACTCCGGATGCACTTTATTACATGTCGAAGGCTCTTGTCGCAAATGCTTACAAAGCAAAACTTATCTATTCGGATGAAGACAAGACCGATGCCAAGGGAAAAACATTCTATGAACCTAACAGAAAGCCGGATTTCAATGAAGATATGTTCTTGACGAACAATTACATTTGTCATCTGACACTGCTTGAGAGAAATCTTATACAGGAGCTTATGTTCAGGCCCGAATATGACGGAGCGCAGGATTACGATCTTTTCTTAAGAGCCGTCATGACGATGGATAATCCCGACGAAAGAATTCTGCATGTGCCGAAAATTTTGTATCACTGGAGAGTTCACCCTCTTTCGACTGCGGGCAATACCGATGCGAAGGAATACGCATACGAAGCGGGAAGAAGAGCGGTGGACGATTACTGTAAGGCCAGGGGATGGGCGGTTACGATAAGCCACACGGCACATTTAGGCTTTTATCATATGGAATACAAGAACCTTTTGTTCTCGACAAGACCGTATATAGGTGTTTTATGCGGACCGCTTTACAAACTCGGAAAGATTTCGGGCGGTGCCATGAAGGAAGACGGTACGGTAATGTATCGCGGACTTACCAAAGGACTCGGCGGATATATGCACAGAGGTTCGCTCGTACAGCAGGTGGAAGCGGGTGATGTCAGAAATATGAGAATCAACCCGGTACTCGAAAACCTCTATGACGAGATGGTTGAATCAAAGCTTGCAAAGAATGCACCCGACTACGTGGAAATAAGCCTTGCTTTCTGTAAGAAGGTCAGAGAACTGGGCTATAAGATTTTATATGACCCGGACCATAAACAGGAGTAGCTTATTTAATGAAAGTCAGTGTGATTATTCCCAACTATAACGGGATAAGATATTTATCAAAATGTCTTGCCGAACTTGACAGGCAGGATTTCAGGGACTTTGACATTATAGTTGTTGACGATGCATCGACGGAGGAAGGAGTCGCAGAAACGGTGGCGGCATACCCCCGTGCGAGACTTATAAAGCACACGGAAAACTACGGTTTTGCAAAAAGTGTGAATGACGGGATCAAGGCATCGGATTCGGAATATGTTTTTCTTTTAAATAACGACGCATATGTGGATGAAGGCTGTTTAAGAGAGCTTGTAAGTGCGTTTGACCGAGAAAGTCAAAATGCTAAAATATTCTCTGTTCAGTGCAAAATGCTCTCGGCAGTCAACCATGCGCTTATAGATAATGCAGGAGATTTCTACAATATCTTCGGATGGGCGAGAACCAGAGGCAAAGACAAACTTGCCGACAGCCATTCGAAACCTTCGGAGATTTTTTCGGCATGTGCCGGGGCAGCGATCTACGATCGGAAGGCTGTTACGGAAATAGGTATGTTTGACGAGAATCATTTCTGCTATCTTGAAGATGTGGATTTGGGATACAGAGCCAAACTGTACGGATACAAAAACTTATACGAGCCCAAAGCAAAGGTATTCCATGAAGGAAGTGCGACGAGCGGCTCGAGACATAACGAATTCAAAGTTAAACTGGCGGCAAGAAACTCGATCCTGGTAAGGTTTAAGAATCAGACGACTTTACAGAAAATCATTAATTTTCCGGCGCAGGAGACAGGACTTATCATTAAACAGATATATTTTATGAATAAGGGACTGGGCAAAGCGTACAGGCAGGGAATCAAAGAAGGCCGTATGGTTAAAAAGACCGATAGCGAACGTATTATGAAGGTTGAATTCGATTCGTCCAAGAGAAGACGCGCCTGGGCAATCGAATTGGAGATGATTAAAAACATAATTTATTGAGGCTTGAAAAATACGGGTCGGTATTGTATTATTATAATTTGAGGACGTCTGTAACAGACAGACGCTATGTTGCTTATGATTAAGGACAATCAAACTTTTTTTAACAGACTTCATGTTGTGCTTGATTGCATAGTGACGGCTTTAGCGTATATTTGTGCTTGGTTTTTGCGAATGGTGGTTTTTTCACCGGTAGACAAAGGGGTTCTGCCGATGAGGACTTACTTTTTTGCGTTGTATTTTATAATTCCCGGCTATCTTGCCGTATTTGTAACGTTAAACCTTTACAAATCCAAAAGAATGGCCTCGTGGTTCAACGAGCTTGTTGACATCATAAAGGCTAATGTGGTCGGGGCAATGATCTTTCTTGTTGTACTCTATCTGATAAAAGAGTCCAACTTCTCCAGATCCGTGATTATCATATTCGCGGTCGGAAATATCATTCTGATGTCGGTTTACCGGTTCATAGTCAGAGCGATACTGTCTTATATAAGAAAGAAAGGTCACAACTTAAAACAGGTGGTTATTGTTGGTTATTCGAGGGCTAGCGAGCAGTACATCGACAGAATCCTTGTAAATCCTCAGTGGGGGTACGAAATCCGAGGCATACTTGATGATGAAGTTCCCGCAGGCACATATTACAAAGGTATTCAGGTTTTGGGAAGAATCGATAATCTCGAAGTAATTCTTCCTCAGAACAAGCTTGATGAAATTGCAGTAGCTCTTCCTCTTAAGAATTACAGCAGGCTTGAAGAGATCGTCAGCAAGTGTGAAAAATCGGGTGTTCATACCAAGTTTATTCCCGATTACAATTCGGTCATTCCTTCAAAGCCTTATACGGAAGATTTATCGGGACTTCCCGTTATAAATATCCGTAGAGTTCCTCTTACAAGTACCTTTAACTGGTATTTGAAGAGACTGGTTGATATTGTGGGTTCGCTGGTGGCGATCATTATCTTTTCGCCCATCATGCTTTTATCCGTTATCGTTATCAAAGCGCAGAAAGACGGATCGGTATTTTTTGTACAGGAAAGAGTCGGACTTCATAACAAGATTTTTAAAATGTACAAATTCAGAACCATGATAGAACAGGACCCGGAGGAAGAAGAGAAAGAGTGGACTACCAAGAACGATTCGAGAGTTACGGCTTTCGGTAAGTTTTTGAGAAAGA
The DNA here is from genome assembly GCA_024684055.1 of Lachnospiraceae bacterium. Taxonomy (GTDB): domain Bacteria; phylum Bacillota; class Clostridia; order Lachnospirales; family Lachnospiraceae; genus UBA3766. Next base: position 6,182 of record JAIKXN010000061.1, read on the forward strand.
CCAGTCTCGACGAAACTCCGCAGTTTTTCAATATTCTCAAGGGCGATATGTCTTTAATCGGACCGCGCCCGGAGAGACCTCAGTTTGTAGAGCAGTTTAAGGAAGAGATTCCCCGTTACATGGTTAAGCACCAGGTCAGACCGGGACTTACAGGGTGGGCTCAGGTAAACGGCTACAGAGGTGATACGTCCATAAGAAAAAGAGTTGAATTCGATATTTACTATATTGAAAACTGGACTATATGGCTTGATATCCAGATTCTTCTCCTTACTTTTCTTAAGGGATTTATTAACAAAAATGCATACTAGGAGGCTACTGATAAAGTAGAGAAAAGGGAAAAATGAAACAAAGAAGACCTGTGAGAAAGAGAAAAAACGGGGGAAATAAGATATTAAGAAATATCATTATCGGTGCAGAAGCGGTAGTACTTATAGCTGTAATTGTTATTCTTATTTATGCTTTCAGGGCTACGGATGAAGATACCGGAGTGAAGAAATACGATTTAAACCCGGATGAAATAACTATTAATACCGCAGAAGACGATCCTGTGGTACAGGAAATAAGAAAAGGGTATACAACACTTGCATTCTTCGGTGTAGATGCCCGTAACGGCACACTTCAGAAGGGAACAAGAACAGATACTATCATCATTTGTTCCATCGACAACGAGACCGGCAAGACGAGACTCTGCAGTGTATACCGTGATACTCTTTTGAATATCGGAACATTGGGCGAGCCCTCGTATCAGAAGTGTAATGCTGCATATGCTTACGGAGGACCTGAAAAAGCATTAAACATGCTTAACCAGAATCTCGATTTATACATTACACAGTTCGTAACCGTAGGTTTTGACGGCGTAATGAATACCGTTGATGCTGTCGGCGGTGTCGATATAGACATTCAGCAGAACGAGATCAAGTTCCTTAACGACTATCAGGCATCCATGTATTCGACAGAAACAAATACTGTTATTACTGACGATTACATTCCCGTAACACAGACGGGAATGCAGACACTTTCAGGATATCAGGCTCTTGCTTACTGTCGTATCCGTTACACGGCAGGAAGCGATTTCAAGCGTACAGAGAGACAGAGAGATGTCGTTTCACAGATTGTAGCGAGAGCGAAGAAAATGGATCCCGGAAAGATTACAAAGATCTGTACGGATGTATTCCCTTACATCGCTACAAATATGGATCTCAACAAGGATATTATTCCGATGGCTTCGGAAGCAAGCAAATATGAGATCGTTGCATCGGGAGGTTTCCCCTTCGACGATAAGATTACAACAGGTCTCCTCGGATCGAAAGGTGACTGCGTAATCCCCGTTGATCTGCTCAGCAATGTTGAAGAATTACATCAGTTCTTATATCCGACCATGTCCTACACACCTTCGGATACGGTAATCGATATCAGCAACGGTATCAAGGCAGAAGCTGCAAGATACGGAAAATAAAAATGAACAACTGGTCTCCATAGTAAATATGGAGACCTTTTTAAAAATATCAGGGATAATCGGTATGACTCAGAACCCAAAAGTGGATGTGATCATTCCGGCATACAAGCCTACCGAATCGTTCATAAGGCTCGTGGAAATGCTGGAAAAACAAACATATCCGGTTAATAAGATAATAATCATAAATACTGAAGAACAGTATTATACAGCTCTTTTATACAATAATCCCATTGATAAGGCGTATGACAATATCCATGTTACTCACATATCAAAAAGGGAGTTTAATCACGGAAGAACGAGAAGAGAAGGAATCCTTAAATCCGATGCTCCGATCTTCGTGATGATGACGGATGATGCGGTTCCCAAAAACGAGGAAATGATCGAGAAACTCATCAACCCGATAATCAGCAGAAGGGCTGTGGTTTCCTATGCCCGACAGGTGGCAAAAAAAGGCTCAAATGAGATAGAAAAATTCACGAGAAATTTCAACTATCCCAGAAAATCCGTTTTAAAAAGTTCGACCGATATAAAAGAACTCGGGATTAAGACATATTTCTGTTCCAACGTATGCGCCGCATATGACAGAGAAATCTATGATCAGCTTGGCGGTTTCGAAGAATATACCATCTTCAATGAAGATATGATTTTCGCCGCACATGCGATCAAAGCCGGTTACAAGATAGCGTATACGTCGAGTGCCGAAGTCTATCATTCGCATGATTACGGCAATATTGCTTTGTTCAAACGAAATTTCGATCTCGGTGTTTCACAGGCAGATCATCCTGAGATATTCAAAAATGTTTCTTCGGAAGGCGAAGGAAAGAAACTCGTATTAAGAACGATCGAACATTTAAAGAAAAGACGGAAAAGATATCTTGTGCCCAAGCTTATCATAAACTGTGCATTTAAATATCTCGGATACAGAATGGGCCTTATGTATAAGATCTTACCGAGGTGGATGGTAAGAAAATGCTCTTCACTTCCCGAATACTGGACAGGAAAAGATGTTTACGAAAATAACAAGAGAATCAACACTCACGCAGGATACGGAATATCCGAGTCGGAAAGAAGAGACAAGAGACAGATTCACAAGGCTTCCAGTTTTGACAATACTTACAGGGAAGACGGCAGAAAATCCACGATCAGGGATGAGATCAGAGTCAGACCCAAGGACAGGATGATAGACCGTACCCATGATGTTGAAACCAACAGGGAAATTGCATGGAAGAGCGATGCAGTCACATATTCCGATGATGTAAGATATCAGAAAGCTAAAGAAAATGCTTCAGGGGCAAAAGCAAACAGTTCTGATTCAAAGGCAAAAGAAAATGCATCCGGTGCCAAAGCAGGCTCTTCTGATACAAAAGAAAAAGAAAATACAGCCGAAGCACAAGGAAAAGAAAATGCTTCTGATGTAAATGGTTCCGATGCAAAAACAAAAGTAACTATTTTTATAGATGAAGGAAAAGTGACTTCCGATGTGCCCGGGAAACAATAAAAGGCAGTGATTCTTTGGGAAAACCGAAGAGTAGGAGTCTTAATCAGGGCAGAAAGGTTTTGAAAAAACAGAAAGAATCCGGGTTAAGCCTGAAAAACAATGTATTTACAAAATTAATAAATTAGACAGAAAAAGAACAAAAAATTTTCACATTTAGAATTTATTATATGAGTCGACAACGGAAAATTTAGATTATTTCGTTTTTATGCAACTGAAAGTTGTCTTAAGGAGGGAATGAGATGAGCTCAAATAATACTTCAAAAAAAACAAATAAATTTCTGACGTTTCTCTGGACCGTTTTGCTTGCAATTGTATTCGGAGTCATTTCGTCCGCGACATTTGCCTGCATGACCGTGTTTGTCAATAAAGTTGTTATACCCGTGGTTTATGAAGACAAAAATGCGCTTGTAGTGGAAGAAGGCACCCAGCCTGATAAAGTTAAACCCGAAGATGAATTACAGGCTAAACTTCCCGAAAAGGAAGAAGAAATCATTGAACAGGTTGAAGATATCGTTATGGCAAACGAAGACTTTACGGTAGCGGAAGTAGCTGAAAACTGCATGCCGAGTATAGTAATGATCAACGTTACCGGCGATTATGAATATAACGGATACACTTACGAAGGCCAGAGTGCAGGAAGCGGTATTATCGTTGGCGAGAGTGATACGGAACTTCTCATTGCGACGAATTATCATGTTGTACAGAACAATAAAAGCATTGAGATAAATTTCTGTGATGATACAACTGCTCCCGCTATCGTGAAAGGTAAAAAAGTATCGATGGACCTTGCGGTAGTTGCAGTTAATCTTTCGGATCTTTCCGAAAATACAAGAAACAATATCAGCATCGCCAAAATCGGCAATTCGGATGAAATGGTTGTCGGCGAAGGCGTTGTTGCAATCGGTAATGCATTGGGTTACGGACAGTCGGTTACGTCGGGCATTATAAGTGCTCTTAACAGAGAGATTGTTACGGAGTCCGGCGAAACCGGTAATTTCATGCAGACAGACGCTGCAATCAACCCCGGTAACTCCGGAGGTGCTCTTCTTAACATGAGAGGCGAACTTGTCGGAATCAACTCAGATAAACTTTCCGGCAGTGCTGTAGAGGGCATGGGTTATGCAATTCCCATTAACGAAGCCGAACCCATTATCAGAGATCTTATGAACAAGACACAGCTTGTTGAACTTCCTGAAGATGAGCAGTCTTATTTCGGAATTTCAGGTGTTGAGATCAACAGCGTATTATATACGAATGAGGGTGCGCTGATACCCAAGGGCGTTTACGTTTCCGAAGTATTGCCCGGAGGAACTGCTGACAGTGCAGGTATTATTCGTGGCGATATTATTACTGAATTTGAAGGTGACTCCATTGTATCGATGGCTGAGTTTAAGAAGTATCTTGCTTCTTACGCAAAAGGCAGCAAGGTTCACATCACATACGAAAGATACAACGGAAGTGACTATGAAGAGTTTACGATTGAAGTTACTCTTCAGGGAAAAAATTAATTTACAGGAGAAAATATGACTAACGATTACGAGGATGTTTGTTCCATTTGCCACAGAACTGAAAGTGTGGCAGGAAAAATGCTAAAAATGACGGATTCTCTCTGCATATGTATGGATTGTCTGCAGAAAAGTTCGGATATGATAAATCAGTCTCCGTACAAGGATATGCTCGGGATGGATCCCGCAACGCTTTCTGCCATGTTTCCGGGGCTTACACCCGATGCGGGCGTGAATGCAACGGTTACTGAAGGACAGCTTGAAAAGCACGAGGAAAAAAATGAAGGACTCATAACCGGGGACGAAAAAACCGAGAAAGCATTAAAAAGCGATGAGGAAACCAAAGAAGATAAAAAGGAAGATAAGAGGGATGACAAACCTCAGGGACCGAGAGGAACGTTTTTCCTGAATCTTAACGATCTCATGGGACAGAGTTTTAATCCCAGAACAAAGATTAAGAAAAGAAATCCCGACGAGAAAAAAGAACCTGTCATCAAACTTAAAGATATTCCTGCTCCTCACAAACTCAAAGCGAAACTTGATGAATATGTAATAGGTCAGGAGGAAGCCAAAAAGATTCTTTCTGTTGCTGTATACAATCATTATAAAAGAGTGGCTACCGATACCATGGACGAGATAGAGATTGAGAAGTCCAATATTCTTATGCTCGGACCTACAGGATGCGGAAAAACATATCTTGTAAAGACACTTGTAAGACTTCTTGATGTGCCTCTGGCTATAGCGGATGCAACAGCACTTACCGAAGCAGGCTATATCGGTGATGATATCGAAAGCGTGGTAAGCAAACTTCTTGCGGCAGCAGACAATGACGTGGATAAAGCTGAATGCGGCATAATCTTCGTGGATGAAATCGACAAACTTGCTAAGAAGCCCAATACCAATCATCGTGATGTTTCGGGTGAATCGGTTCAGCAGGGTATGCTTAAACTTCTTGAAGGTGCCGAAATAGAGGTTCCCGTCGGAGCAACCAGCAAGAATGCCATGGTTCCCATGACTACCGTCAATACGAGAAATATTCTCTTCATATGCGGCGGCGCATTCCCCGATCTTGAAGAGATCATCAAGTCAAGATTAACGAAGCAGGCAGGAATCGGCTTTAACAGCGATCTTAAAGACAAATACGATAAAGACAAGACTCTTCTTCATAAAGTAACCACGGAAGATATCAAGAAATACGGTATGATTCCCGAGTTTGTCGGAAGACTTCCGATCATCTGTCCTTTGGACAGCCTCGATGAAGACGCACTTGTAGCAATTTTAAAAGAGCCGAAGAATGCGATTTTGAAACAGTATCAGAAGCTTCTTGAACTCGATGAAGTAAAACTTATTTTTGATGATTCCGCACTTCGTGCCATTGCCAAAAAAGCAAAAGAAAAAGACACCGGAGCAAGAGCGCTTCGTGCCATCATAGAGGAATTCATGCTTGATATCATGTACGAGATTCCAAAGGATGACAATATAGGAACGGTTACGATTACCGGAGACTATATTGAAGGCAAAGGCGGACCGATTGTTGAAATAAGAAGTTAAAATGATTCAAAAAACCGATTTGTACATGCGTTATAAACACTTTGTAGAACAAAAAGACTGCCTTGAAATTTCAAGGCAGTTTTTATCATTTTTTTGAAAGATTTGAGTTTGAATAAGAGGGGTCCTCGGTTACATCCTCGCCGAACCAATCGGGCGGGGTAAAGGAGACTGCCTCTTCTTTGGTTTCAAATTCTACTTCGGCGATTATAAGAGGAGCGAGATCGCCTTCGAAAATATCAAGTTCAATGGTATAATATTCGAAGTGAATAAGATATCTTTTCTTTGTGATGACTCTTCCGTCGGCTTTTGTGATTAAGTGTTCGTACGCTTCTTTGTTAAGCGGAAGATTGTATTCCTCTCTTTCAAGGAATCCTTTGCCTTTATAGGTCAGATAGTATTCCTCATCTTCTTTTCGAACCCTCACCACAGGATTTGTATTAAGATAACCCTGCTCCAGTTGCTTGAAGGGATATTGCGATAAATCCGGCAGTTCTCGTACTTTGAATTTTCTTTCGATTTCCATATTTGCTTCACTTTCTGTTTTTGTTTCAGTCGGGTATTTGCTTAGCGATTGGTATTTTTATCATTTTTTGTATTTGTTTCAGTCGGGTATTTGCTTAGCAATCGGTATTTTTATCGATTTTTGTATTTGTATCAGCTATAGTATTTGTTTCATGTTCAGTATTTGTTTCATTTTCTGTAGATGTTTCGCTTCCGACATTTGTATCGCTTACAAGTGTTTTGATTTTTTATGAGTGGTTATTATTCCTAAATGTCTTTTGAAAAGGCACATACTAAATTATTGTCATATAAATTAGAATAAACTCAATATCGGAATATTTCAATAAATGATATAAAATGTAAAGCAAACAAAACATCGGAAATTAAAAAAATGTCTGCTTTGAAATTTGAAATTGTTCGAAAAAGAGTGAAATAAGCAAACAAAACACCGGAAATTCAAAAAGTGTCTGCCTGAATATTCAATGGCTTGCAATATGGTAAATAAAATTGAGAAAATGACCGATTTAGTATATAATTATGAAATATAAAAACAGTTCTGTTCTACAACCCTTTTTAACAGGAGGTGCGAATGACACAGATTATTGATTTTTTGGGAGATTTTAATTCAGTAACGACGATCATAAGGCTTTTGCTTGCGGCTTTTCTTGGCGGCTGTATCGGCATGGAAAGAGAAAAATACAAAAGACCGGCAGGATTCAGAACTCATATCCTGGTTTGCCTTGGCGCGAGCATGACATCGCTTATAGCGCAGTATATTGTATTGGGCATCGGTATAACTTCGGATGCGGCGAGAATTCCCGCACAGGTTATTTCGGGACTCGGCTTTCTGGGCGTCGGAACGATTCTGGTTAAAGGAAGAGATCACATCGTAGGTCTTACCACGGCAGCAGGAATCTGGACAGTCGGTACAATAGGTATTGCGTGCGGCTTCGGTTATTATGTGGGTGCATGCACATGTACGATTATAGTTCTTATCGCGACTTCGGTTCTTTACGTAGTTGAGAATGACAAAAAAGAACGAAGAAGAAATGTTGAAATCTATATCGAAATTAATGATGCGTACTATGTAAATAAATTCATCAAAATTCTTGAGAAAGAATTTGATGCGAAGAACTTTATGGTTGTATCTTCCAGAAGCGGTAAAAATGAGAACATCGGCGTGGAAGCAATTTTCCCGATAGACAGCAACAATGAAAGTACGCTTCTTGATTGTATTTCTGAACTTGAAGGAGTAATATTTGCGATAGAAAGCGTGCCGAAGAAACTGTCATAGAGCAGTGAAATAAAAGAAGATTCAAATATATCGTCCAAGCTCTTTAGGGAGCTTGGCGAATTTATGTTCATTAAAGAATCAACAAAAGCAAAAATCCTTCGATGAAAGAGTATTTCTGCTTAAAAAAAGTTTTGAAAGAAGAAATGAGAAAATGAGTATTATTGAAAAATTTGACGGAAAAACCGTTCTGATATGGGGATACGGAATCGAGGGTAAATCGACCGAAAAGTTTCTTAAGAATTTTTGCAACGCTTCAAAAATAGATATTTTTGAAGGAAAGGCAGACAAACTTGAAGCGGATAAATATGATCTGATCGTAAAAAGCCCCGGTATTCCCGGAGATTATCCTGATGAAAAGTTTACCTCCCAGACGGAACTTTTTCTCGAGGAGTTCAGAGAGAGAACCATCGGCATTACAGGTACAAAAGGAAAAAGCACGACAACAAGCATGCTTTATAAAGTTCTTTCGAATATGATCACGAACAGGGTGGTCCTTGTAGGAAATATAGGGATTCCTTGTCTGGATTATTATGAGGAAATGAGCTCGGATTCCCAGGCGATAGCCGTTATGGAAATGAGCTGTCACCAGTTAAACAATGTAAAGGTTTCGCCGCATTTTGCCGTATTTTTAAATCTTTACGAGGAACACCTTGATTATTACGGCACATTTGAAAAGTACATGAAGGCGAAAAACAATATAGCAAAGTTTCAGATACCGGGAGATAAAGTGTTCGTTGGCGAGAGCGTTCCGAGGCTTGACACCAGAGGACTTGAGTACAGGATTCCCGAGTTTGAGGAACGAAAGTACGATCTCAAAATTCTCGGACAGCACAATCAGTGGAATGCCGAGTTTGTCAAAAAAGTCTGCGTAAGTGCACTTAAACTTAATGAGGATGATGTTATTTCCGAAATCGAGAAATTTGAGGGACTTCCTCACAGACTCGAGTTTATCGGTAACGTGGATGGAATAGATTATTATGATGATTCGATTTCCACGATACCTTTGGCGTGCATCAATGCCTGCAAGAGCATACCCAACATAAAGATTGCGATTATCGGGGGCATGGACAGAGGCATAGGATACGAGGAACTCATTGATTATATCAAAAAAGAACCGGACATCATTTTCCTCTGCGCATATGCGACCGGTGAGAGAATTTATGAAGAAGCCAACAGACCTTTTAACTGCAAACTTGTAAAAGATATTGACGAGGCATTGGAAGTGGTTCTGAAATATGCCGAACCGGGCGACGCCGTTGTGCTTTCACCGGCAGCCGCAAGCTACGGATATTTTAAGAATTTTGCCGAAAGAGGCGAGTATTTTAAACAAAGGATTCTTGAATCCGCGAAATAGTAAAATAAGATTTGATTCTTAGTAGTTTTTCTCGTAAATTTATGTCATATGTTTCGGGCAATAAATATATCTTGGAAATATGACTGTTTTTGAATATTTAAGAAGTCATGGAAAGGGCAAAAAATGTTACCGAGTGATCCTATAATGCTTTTAAGTTTTGTTAATACAAAGCTTCGTGATGAATATGACTCCCCGGAGAGTCTTTGTGAAGCTATGGACGAAGATGTTAATGAGATCAAGCAGAAATTATCTTCTGTCGGATACACATACAACAAAGAACAAAATCAATTCAAATAGAGCTGCAAAGTTCGAAACACAGATAAAGAATAAATCAATTCAAACAGAGCTGCAAAGTTCGAAAAACAGATAAGGAATAAATCAATTCAAATAGAGCTGCAAAGTTCGAAACGAGAATAAAAAATCATGGATATTTTTGAATTTGCAAAAGAACAAAATTTAAAAAGGGAAGCGCCCCTTGCCGGAAAAATGAGACCGAGGACCATAGATGAGGTCGTAGGTCAGGAAGATATTCTTGGTGACGGCAAGATGCTTCGAAGAGCCATAGAAGCGGACAGAATCGGTTCGCTGATTTTTTATGGTCCTCCGGGATGCGGCAAAACCACTCTTGCCAAAGTCATAGCAAATTCGACAAAAGCGGAATTTAAGCAGCTTAATGCAACCGTGGCAGGCAAAAAGGATATGGAAGCCGTAGTGGAAGAGGCCAAAAAAGAACTTGCATTTTCCGGAAGAAAAACAATTCTTTTTATAGACGAAATCCACAGATTCAATAAAGCGCAGCAGGATTATCTGCTTCCTTTTGTGGAAGACGGAACCATCACTCTTATCGGAGCGACTACGGAGAATCCTTTCTTTGAGGTAAACAGAGCTCTGATCTCGAGATCCAATATTTTCAGGCTGACTCCGCTTTCAAAAGAAAACGTAAAGACTCTTATCAATATCGCCGTTAATGATGAGAAAAGAGGGCTTGGCGCAATGAATGCCGTTATTGATGACGATGCGGCTGATTTTCTGGCTGATATCGCGGACGGCGATGCAAGAACAGCGCTTAATGCCATTGAACTCGGAGTGATGACAACGCCGAGAAGCGAAGACGGCAAAATACATATCACGCTTGAAGTGGCCGGAGAGTGTGTTCAGAAGAGAACGCTTAAATATGACAAGGACGGAGACAATCATTATGATACGATTTCCGCTTTTATAAAGAGCATGAGGGGTTCCGATCCGGATGCCGCTGAGTATTATCTTGTCCGTATGCTTGAGGCGGGCGAAAGCATTACTTTTATTGCAAGAAGAATGATGATATTTGCATCAGAAGATGTCGGCAATGCCGATCCCATGGCTTTGAATGTTGCAGTATCGGCTGCTCTTGCGGTAGAGAGAGTCGGACTTCCTGAATCGTATCTGATTCTTTCACAGGCGGCCATTTATCTTGCGTGTGCACCGAAGTCCAATTCCTGTACAGAAGCTTTGGAAGAAGCTCTCAATGCGGTCAAGACCGGAGGCAATCTGGCTATTCCGCCTCACCTTCGGGATGCACATTATGAAGATGCCGCAAAACTCGGTCATGGTGTGGAGTACAAATACCCGCATAATTACGAGAATCATTATGTGAAAGAGCAGTATCTTCCGTATGAATTAAAAGGAATGAATTTCTACAAACCCGGAGATCTGGGCTATGAGACCAAGATCAAAGATCATTTCAAGAAGATAAAAGGAAAGTGAGATATAAAGCTGTGTTAGTTTTTAAAACCTGTGCCAAATTGCAACTTAGACATTGTGAGTTGCAACTTAACACAGGTTTTATTGTTTTGTGTTTTCTTTTGGGATATTGTTTGTTCATCAAATGAAACAGACGAAAGGAATCAGAAAATGGAAAACACAAATGTTAAGAAAACAAACCGATTTATGGAAGGCTTCAGATTTTTGATATACGGTTTCGAAATTTTCGGAGTGATCGGTTTCGAACTTCTCTGGGGATTCGTGGTTGAACCGTTTTTATATAAAAGAGGTGTCAACGATTTTAATACATGGCAGATGATAGTTCACTGGGTTGTAACCTGTACGGCATGGGGTCTGGGAGCGCTTCTTGTTGTAAAAGAATGTAAGAAAAAATCCGGACTTGATCTGATCGAAAATTTAAAGAAGGTATCACTCTTTGACAAAGAAAACAAAATAAAGGTATGGCAGTGGATTTTAATAATCATTGGCTGTGCTATCTGCCTCTTATCCACATGGATTGACTGGGACGGAAGCAAAGTGCTTGCGGAATTTCACAGCCGCGGACCCCTTCTCTTCGTATTTCAGTATATTTATTATTTATTTGAAGTTATGCTCGTTTTGCTTATAATAATCTTTGGACAGACGGCATTTGAAAAGTGGTTTAACAATAACAAAATCCCCTTTGGCGGAATCCTTGTTGCACTTACATGGGGACTCGGACACTGGTTATCCAAAGGCTCCCTCGCTACAGGTCTTTACACGGCAGCAGGCGGATTTGTTTTCGGAAGCGCATATCTTCTGACCAACAGAAATGTTAAACTGTCATATATATTACTTTGCATCATGTTTATTTTATAAGGATTTGTATGAAACTTATTAAGACGAAAGAAGAAAATCTTGAAGAGAATTATCTGGAACTTCATTACGATAAGATTGATGAAGAAACCAATGCGGTTCTGGACAGATTAAGAGATACTCTTCGATATATAGAAGGCACATATGAAGACAAAAAAGTCACGATAGCGCTTACCGATATTTTCTATATCGAGACGGTGGACAGAAAGACTTTTGCTTATACCAAAGATATGTGCGTTGAGATAAAAGAAGCACTGAGAGATATCCTTGAAGAGCATTCAAAAATCGGATTTATCCGTATCAGCAAATCGGCAATAGTGAACATTTACAAGATAAAAAAACTTCAGGGTGACATCAATATGAGAGTCATCATTTATTTAAAGAATGATGAGAAACTTGTAATGAATCGAAGTTACAAAAATGATTTTTACAAAAGATTAAATGATCTTCAGGAGAGGAGGGCAAAATGAAATTAATAAATAAAAGAAATTTTATATCCATCGTATGTATTTTCTTCACTTTAATTACATGCGGAAAACTCCTTCTTGAGAGAGCATATAATTTTACCGACAAGTATTATACCGATAATATTTTTACGATTCTCGCTTTTTCGGTTCTTATAACAGTGATTTTGTCACTCCATTTTTACCTTCAGAAATTCCCTTTCTGGCTTGTATTTATCGGTCAGTATGCTCTGACGGTCGGAATAGTTTTCCTCGCAATCTTTATTCACGGAAGATTGTCGACCAATGCACCGACCGCGTATTGGGATATGTTTAAATCCATAACAATTCCGTTCTTTATCGGAGCAGTGGTTTATTATATTTGTTTCTTTGTACAGATAAAAAGAGCAAACAAAGTTCTTGAGAAACTTAACAGCAATGAAGAATAGAAATTGATAAACTGCGCAAGATCGAAATGTAACAGATAAAGCCGGCGGAAAAAACATCTGAAAACACAGAATCGGAATAACAGATCAAAACGGGATTTAAAAAAAGATAAAAAATTAGATTTAGAAAAAAATATCGAAATCCAGATTTGAATAATACTCGATTAACTCGTCATAGTACGAATCGATATTATCTTTGGTGATCAATCCTTCATCATTGTAAATCCATCCGATTATCATATCGGAAGCATCCTGGCCGTGATGGGCGAGGTCCTTGTAATAATCGGGATTTTCAATCAGTTCGGATTTCAGATAGAAAGAATAAACGTTAATATTGTCACATTCAAGGAGCAGAGAGGATATATACTTCTCTGCTTCGATTTGTCTTTGGAGTTCGCCGGATTTTTTATAAAAATCAATATAGTAAATGCTGTAAGGAGTGAAATAAATATTGAATTCCACATTGGGATATAAAGCGGCGATATCCGTTACGTTGGCGGTAATATTTTCTTTTATCAGAGCTTTGTCTTCTTCCGAGAGATGATTCTCTGTCTCCGGTGTTTCGACATCGTCTCTCGAGTATGAAGCAAGAATAGTATTTTTTCCGAAAACATAGTCACCGTTCCAGTTGGAATAAGTGTCAAATGATGAAGGTTTGGCCGCTTCGCCGCGGTGTATCAGAATCAGAGCGGAATCAATGATGGCATCCTTGCTGAAAACGTATTTTACATCATTAAAGATGTTGTTGTCATATAAATAAATGGGATAGGTGTCTTCATCATAATCTCTTTCGTCTTTTGAATCGAAGAAACGATTGCAGTCAAGACCGCGGATCACCATCTTAAGATTGGGATTGGAAGCGCAGGCGGTTCTTAAAAGGTCGCCCACTTCGCGGTAACTTCCGCCTGAAAAAGGTACTTTGATTCCTTTGGTACCGAAATAAGAATCCATGACAGAAGGACGGAAGCATTCGGTCATTGAACTTCCGCATATCATGGCATCGTAATCGCAGTTTTTGACGATTCCGTCATTAAGGTATCGTTGTTCCTTTAATATGTAGTTTTTCCCCTGAATAGGAGCATGATAGTGCATGTAAGGATCGATATACACTACCAGAGAAGCGCATGCGATGCTTACGGCAGCAGCGCATATCATGAAAACGATTATGAATATTATACTTTTCTTTGAACTCTTATTCATGTGAAGTATCTTTCCTTAAGAACAATTTAAACCAAAGCAAATAATAAATTTATTAAAACAAAAATTCCGAACACTGTCTGTATATGAATCCAAAAATTTAAGCTTGAAAAGAAACAATTCCGTTAAAAAATAAATTAAACGAAATAATCTCAAATTTTAATACTTATAAAAACTTTTAAGTCAAAAAAACAAATTCATCAAAATAATTTAAAAGTTAAAATAAAGGAATGTGCTTACTCCGCTTAATGATAAGAAACTCCAGGTGAAGAAAAC
>JAIKXN010000133.1 GCA_024684055.1 Lachnospiraceae bacterium
TACGTATCGGATGTAACACTTGTTCCTGCTGAAGGATATAAGGTAAGTCTTAATCCTGACGGAAGCGGTGCTTCCGAATCCATTACATTTACTGAAACCGCAGAAAATGTAGTTATTTATCTGGTTAATGCCAAAGGACAGGCAACAGGAGCAATTGAAGTAGGAACAATTATTGCGAACTTTGAAGAAACTCCCGAAACAATTCCCGTACCCGATAATCCTTATACATTAAGCGGAACAAAGGGCAAAGGCGATTATTATGTATCGGATGTAATTCTTACACCCGCTGAAGGATATAAGGTAAGTCTTAATCCTGACGGAAGCGATGCAAAGGATTCGCTTACATTTACTGTTACAACGGAAAATGTAATTATCTATCTGGTTAATTCCGAGGGTGGAGTAACAGGTCCGATTAAAGTGGGTACTATTATTGCCAACTATGAAGAACCGGAACCCGATCCCGAGCCGGAACCCGATCCCGAGCCGGAACCCAATCCCGTTACACCCGTAACTTTGCTTGACGGTTCAGGATCTGTTTCAGTTTCACACTGCTACTATGGCGGTAAATATGATGTAAAAGTATCTTCGAATACAAACGATGCATCCAAAGCCACTGTAAGATTCAAACAGAGCGGAACGGGCATTTATCTGAATTCGGCTCCCACAAATGTCGGAAGTTATATTGCAGAAGCAACATTCCCTGCGAATGACAAATACAAAGCATATACAGCAACAGCGGCGTTTACAATCGATTATCTCCCTGTTCCCGCAAAGGCATATGTTCTTGATGGCAAGAAGGGTGAGAATGACTTCTTTGTTTCTGATGTTAAGGTTAGTGCGCCTGAAGGATATCTTGTTTCGACGGCACTTCTTGGCGAATATACGGATTCCATTACAATCAGTGCATCGAAGATAAGTGTCAGAATTTATTTAAAGAAAAAAGATACAGGCGAAATGACGGATGCCATTGCCGTTCAGACCATTAAACTGGATAAGGTGCTTCCTGAGGTTGATGGTGTTGAATCCGGAAAAGAATACTATTCGGACGATTATTCCATTACCGTTAAAGATGAAAATCTTTCAAAAGTTACGCTTAACGGCGAGGAAATGGAATTAGTTGACGGAATGTGTACGATCAAGCTTAATCCGGACGGAGATGCCGTAGAGTATACACTTGTAACGGTGGATATCGCTGGAAATACTACAACCACGGTATTTACGATCGCTTCGGAATGGCTTAAAGACAAAGTTATCATTTCAGGCAAATTCATTGTACTTAAAGCCGGAAGCGCGTATACACTTCCCGAGGGAGAATGGAGAATAGTTCTTGATGACGGTACCGTTGATCCTACCGTATACAAGGGTGGATGTACGATCAAGGTAAATTCTGATACGAAACTTAAGTTTTCAAATTAGTAATATAGTCAAATTTTGATAACAAAAAAAGTTTTGCATAATATGGCGAAACTTTTTTTGTGTGTTATAATAATTAGTTAGAAATTTAAGAAAGAAGGGATTAGCGATGACCAAAATTGATATTATTTCCGGCTTTTTAGGCGCCGGAAAAACAACTTTTATTCAGAAGATGCTTAAAGAAGTTCTTAATAAAGAAAAAGTGGTTCTTATTGAAAACGAATTTGGTGAAATAGGAATCGACGGCGGATTTCTTAAAGAGGCCGGTATCGAAATAAAGGAAATGAATTCAGGATGTATCTGCTGTTCGCTTGTAGGTGATTTCGGTGCATCCTTAAAGGAAGTTATCAAAACATATTCTCCCGAAAGAATTCTTATCGAGCCTTCGGGAGTCGGAAAACTTTCCGATGTTATTAAAGCAGTTGTTGATCTTGAATCGAAAGAGAACATGAGTGATGTTGCCCTTAATGCAGCTGTAGTTGTTGTTGATGTTTCCAAGTGCAAGATGTATATCAAAAATTTCGGAGAATTCTTCATCAATCAGGTAGAAGCTGCAGGTACTATCATTCTTTCGAGAACACAGAATGTTTCCGAAGAAAAGCTTAACGAAGCTGTAGCACTTCTTCGTGAGCATAATGCAAAAGCAACAATTATTACCACTCCCTGGGATAAAATTACAGGTGAGCAGATCCTCAATACTTATGAAGCAGGCAAGAGTCTTGAAGAGGAACTTCTTGAAGAGATAAAGAAAGAGATGGCTCACAAGCATGGCGAAGAATGCGATGATCCCGATTGTGATTGTCATCATCACCATCACGATGACGAAGATGAGCATGAACATCATCACCATCACGACGACGAAGATGAACATGAGCATCATCACCATCATGATGACGAAGACGAGCATGAACATCATCACCATCACGATGACGAAGAAGAACATGAGCATCATCACCATCACGATGACGAAGACGAACATGAGCATCATCACCATCACGATGACGAAGACGAGCACGAACATCATCACCATCACGATGACGAGGATGAACACGAGCATCACCATCATCATGACGACGGAGAGTGTGACGATCCCGATTGTGACTGCCATCACCATCATGGAGACGGCGAACATCATCACCATCATCACCATGCAGATGAAGTATTTTCAAGTATCGGATTCGAAACAGCGAAGTCTTATACAAAAGAACAACTTGAAGAGATTCTTAACAAATTTGATGATAATGATACATACGGAATTATTCTTCGTTCAAAGGGAATGGTATATGACAAGGACGGCGGATTTATTTATTTCGATTATGTTCCCGAAGAGAAAAATATCAGAGCCGGAAGTCCTGAGGTTACAGGCAAGGTCGTTGTGATCGGCTCCAAACTGAATGAAGAAAAGATAAAGGAATTGTTCTGAAATGAAAAATGTATTTGTAATTAACGGTTTTCTGGAAGCCGGTAAAACTGAATTTATAAAGTTTACCATTTCACAGCCTTATTTTCAGACTTCAAACACCACGCTTTTGATTCAGTGTGAAGAAGGCGAAGTGGAAATAGAGGAAGCACTGTTAAGAAAAACGCATACTGTAGTTGAAACAATTGAAAATAAAGAAGATTTAACCAGTTCAACTCTTCTTAATCTTGAGAAAAAGCACAAACCGGAAAGAATAATTATCGAGTATAACGGAATGTGGCAGATGTCAGATCTCAAAATGCCATGGCACTGGAAACTGACTCAGCAGGTTACCATTATCAATGCGGCTACATTCAATATGTATTTTGCCAATATGCGTTCGCTTATTTCAGACATGGTTAAAAAATCCGAACTCATCATTTTCAACAGATGCGACGGATTAAATAAAGACCTTCCCACCTATAAGAGAAACATGATGGCACTTAACAGAAATGCGGATATCGTATTCGAAGATGCCAACGGAGAGATTAATACAACGCTTGATGAAGAATTACCATTTGATGTTAATGCTGATGTGATTGAACTTCTTGAAGAAACATACGGCATCTGGTTTTTCGATACACTTGATAATCCCGACAGATATAACGGCAAGAAGGTTAAATTCCTTGCGCAGATTGTTAAGCCTGACGGCTTCGAAAAAGGATATCTTGTTCCCGGCCGTTCTGCAATGACATGCTGCGCCGATGATATTGCATTCCTCGGATTTGTCTGCAAGACCGATGAAGCGGATAAATACAAAAAAGGTGACTGGGTAACGCTTACCGCTGAAATAAAAATGGAGTTTTGGAAGGATTACAACGGCGTCGGACCCGTGCTTCATGCAGTATCGATTACTCCTGCACAGGCTCCTAAAGAAGAAGTAATCAATCTTGTTTAACAGGGATTATAAAAATGAAAATCAAATGTGAATACTGCGGTTCGATGTTTGATGATACTTTGGAAAAGTGTCCGAACTGCGGGGCTGACAATTCAAATGTAAGAAAAAGCACCCCCGATTCGCCCACTACCATTGAAGGTTTAAAAGAATGGTATGCTTCCAAAGGTCTTCCTCCCGAGGATATAACCAGATTTTTTATTGGCAAAGATATCAAAGAACCCAGAGCGTTCGGTATTTACAAAGATGAAAATACCGGCAATTTTATAGTATATAAGAATAAAGATAACGGAACACGTGCCGTAAGATATGAAGGAAGCGACGAAGCTTTTGCCGTCAATGAAATCCATACGAGATTAAAACAGGAAATTCTTCAGCAAAAGGGAAGGAACGCAGCAAACAAAGCTTCTAAATCCGACAACCGGAATGCATCGAAAAAGAGAACAAAGAACAAAAAGAGCAGAAGAAGGGGACTAAGCAGTTCATTAAGTTCGTTTTTGCTCATTGGAATTTCTATGACTGTTCTCATAATTATAATGATTCTTGAGAGAGGTCCTGACGTAGGCTATTATAATTATCAGAATGCTCTGTATTACCACTACGGTGAAGATGAGAATGGCTGGGCTTTGTATGACACGGAGATTAATGACTGGAAAAAAATGGGTTATTCTCCGGATGTTATAAGACACAGGAAAAATCAAAAGGATTATTATCTTTCTTCGGATTATAATTCAAGCTATGGCGGATATGATTTCGCTGACAGCCAGGTTTATCAGGATTATTTACATAATTTCAAAGTCAATGTCGGTTACTATTCTTATGGAGATAGTGTTTATTACCATATGAAAGAAGCCGATGATGATGGCTGGTATTTTTATAATTCCGATGATGATGACTGGCATTCTGTTAACAGTGACAGCATACCGTCAGAACTTACTCACGCCGATATGGCTGATGATTTCTGGTATACGCCGAATTGGAGTTCCGAGACTCAGATTTCCGACTTCAGCCAGACCGAAGAATATCAGGATTACCAGGAAGAACTGAGGCGAAAAGAAGAAGAATCATCTAACAGTTCGTCCCATGATTCCGATGACAGCGACTATTCATGGGATTCAAGTGATTCCTGGGATTCGGGCGGATCAGACTGGGACAGCGACTGGTAAAAATATCAATGTGAGAATAATAAAGAACACTAAAAAACAGGTACATATTAAAAGGTATGTACCTGTTTTCTTTATGATTAAATATACATGTCTGTTAAGAATAAAATGCCTGTTAAATAATGTGAATTCTGTTTGGCATTGTATTTTTTGTTTGTAAATTTAATTTAACTTTGGAATTACAACTCCTGTCTGGTTTTCTCTTCACAGTATTTACATCTGTAAACTTCTTTTTTCTCATCAAGAACGAAGATGTGAGGTAGCTCCTGCTCGATGCTGCTTATGCATCTGGGGTTTTTACATTTGTAAATGTTTTTGATTTCTTTGGGAAGAGTGAGTTCTTTCTTGGCAACGATCTCGCCGTCTTTAATAACATTAACTGTGATGTTGTGATCGATTACCGCAAGAACATCCATATCCATTTCTTCTATGTCGCATTCAACCTTTAATATATCTTTCTTTCCCATCTTTTCGCTTTTGGCATTCATGATCATTGCGACTGTACAGTCTTTTTTGTCTAACTGAAGATGATGGTAAAGAGAGAGGCTTTTTCCGGCTTTTATATGATCGAGTACGAAACCTTCGTGTATCTTTCCTACGTTAAGCATATAAGATAAATCCTTTCATTTTATTTCTAAACTTTTAAACCAAAGGGTATTGCATTTACAGGCTGTTAACATCGATTTCGAGAAGTGTAAGTATCAGTGCCATTCTTACATAGACTCCATACTGAACCTGTTTGAAATATACGGCTCTTTCATCGTCATCGACTTCAACCGAGATTTCATTTACTCTGGGAAGAGGATGGAGCACGAGCATATCAGGTTTTGCGAGAGACATCTTTTCTTTGTTGAGAATGTAGAAGTCTTTCAGTCTTACGTAGTCTTCCTCGTTGAAGAAACGTTCTCTCTGAACTCTCGTCATATATAAAAGATCGAGTTCGGGCATAACTTCCTCGAGAGAAATAACTTCTTTGTAAGGAATGTTCTGTTCTTTTAAATTGTCTGTGATATATTCGGGAATTCTTAATTCTTCCGGAGAAACGAAGATAAATGTAATATTATCGTATCGTGATAAAGCATTGATAAGTGAATGGACTGTTCGACCGAATTTAAGGTCTCCGCAAAGTCCGATAGTGAAATTGTTAAGACGTCCTTTTAAAGAACGGATAGTAAGCAGATCTGTTAATGTCTGCGTCGGATGCTGATGTCCGCCGTCACCTGCGTTGATAACAGGAATGCGGGAATGGGTTGATGCAACCATTGGTGCACCTTCTTTCGGATGTCTCATGGCACATATATCAGCGTAACATGAAATCATTCGAATGGTATCTGAAACACTTTCGCCTTTTGCGGCTGATGATGAATTCGCATCGGAGAAACCGAGAACGCTTCCACCGAGGGACAACATAGCCGATTCAAAACTAAGACGGGTTCGCGTACTTGGCTCATAAAAGCAGGTAGCGAGCTTTTTGCCGTTACAGGCATGCGAGTATTTTTCCCTGTTTTTTTCGATATCGTTAGCCAGGTCAAAAAGCTTCTCCAACTCATCTACCGAAAAATCCAAAGGACTCATAAGATGACGCATAAATATTCTCCTATAAAAAATCATTTTCATTATGATAACACTTCAAATAATTGAAATCAAGAATCAAATGTAGTAAAATAGTGGACAAGAAATGCAAAATTTTTTTTAGCAAAAAACAGTAAGGGAGAATAATAGGAATGAGGATTCTTGCAGCGGATGACGAACTTATCGCGCTTGAGGTTTTGGTTGATGCAATAAAGGAAGCAGAACCTACTGCCGAAATTGTATCGTTCAGAAACGGAAAGGATACTATCAGTTATCTTTCCGAAAATCAGGTTGATGTTTGTTTCTTTGATATTGAAATGAGGGATTGCAACGGAATTGAACTTGCTTATGAGGCAAAGAAATTCAACCCCATGGTAAATATCGTCTTTGTAACCGGTTATTCGGAATACTCAAAGGATGCTTTTGAAGTAAGAGCGAGCGGCTATATTCTTAAGCCGGTTACCAGCGTGAAAATCGCCGAAGAAATCAGAAATTTGAGAAATCCCATAGAAGAAAACAAAAACAGTTATGACATATATATCAAAACCTTTGGAAACTTCGATGTTTATTCCAAAGGTGAACCCATAATCTTCAAAAGAAGCAAGTCAAAGGAACTTCTTGCATACTTAATCGACAGAAAGGGTGCCGGAGTTACGAAGAAGGAAATAGCTTCGATCATTTTTCCCAATCAGGAATATGACAGAAAAGTAGAAGATTATATCAACAAGATTTATCGCGAAATGACCAGATCTCTTAATGAAGCGGGTATCGGCGATATCGTTGTTAAAAAGAGAAATTATTATGCAATTAATCCCGAGAAGATTGAATGCGACAGATATGATTTCGAAAAAGGAAAGACATCTGCGATCAAGGCTTACATGGGAGAATACATGCAGCAGTACAGCTGGGCGCATTTTAAGGTTTCAAGATAATCGGGTTTTATCGGAAGATGTTTTTACGGAGGAAATATGGGCGTAGAAATAATTGACGGCGAAGAATGTGTAATTGAAAAGAAAAGATGGGCACTTTTCGGATTGCCTTTTACATTTACCAAATATATTGTAAAGAAGGATGTACTTACCATAGAATCCGGTTTTTTTACAAAAACCGAAAATGACTGCTATATGTACAAAATCCAGGATGTTGAACTGACCAGAAACTTTTTCCAGAGACTTTTTGGTTTAGGCTGTGTTATCTGTTTTACGGGTGATACGACACATCCGAAACTTTACCTTCACAATATTAAGAATTCAAAGGAAACAAAAGATTATATTCTTAAATATTCCGAGGAAGCCAGACTTAAGAGAAGAACTCTTAACACACTTAATATCGGTGCGCAAGACATTGATGATGCAATGGATGACTGTTAATTAAAGGGCGGGTTTTAACCTGCCTTTTGTATTGTATATATATCAAATATATCTGAGACTTTTAATGAAAGATAAAAGGGACTTTAGATGAAATAATATATCAGAGATTTTTTTAAGATAACAGGGGCTTTTGATGAAACATATCAGAGTATTTATTTGAAATGTAACAGAGGTTTTAAATGAAATATATCGAGTGCAGGGAATGGCTTGAAGAGAGAAGAAAAAACATGGGAAGTGTTCCGGGACTAAAGGAAGTCACATCCCTTCTTGAAGCTTTTAAAAGACCTGATAAAGAACTGAATATCATACATATAGCCGGTACGAACGGAAAAGGAAGCACGGGCTATCTTCTTGAAAGCATTCTTTCAAAAAGCGGAATTAAAACAGGGCGCTTTTTGTCGCCTGCGGTAACGGACGAGCGTGAAATCATATCCGTTAACAACAAGATGGTTTTTAAAACCGTCTGGGAAAAACATTTGTCGGAAATAATCGAAGTTATAGAAAAGACGGGGATTAAGGCAACGGCATTTGAAATCGAATTTGTTCTTTCGCTTCTTATCTTTAAGGAAGCAGGATGTAAAGCAGTTATTCTTGAGTGCGGAATGGGCGGAACTTTGGATGCAACCAACGCGATCGATGAAAGTATGGTTGACATAATCACATCCATAAGTATCGACCACTGCAACTTTTTGGGCGATTCTTTAAAAGAAATAAGTTTACATAAGTTCGGAATTATAAAGAATGGTTCGAAGAATGTCATACTTGCGCCTCAGACAGAAGAAGTATATGAATTTTTCGATAAATATCTTGAAGGTAACAAACTTCAGGTAAAAACTGTTAAAAGCGATTCGGGCAAAACAAAATACAAAATAAACAGATCAAAGAATGGGATATCGCAGGTTTTTGATTACAAAGAATACAAACAATTGAGGCTTTCTCTTTTGGGAACACATCAGATCGATAACGCAAAGGTCGTTCTTGATACTGCAGATGTTCTTAAGGCTGAAGGATGGTGCATTTCTGACAAAGCAATCAGGAAAGCTTTTGAAGAAGCTCTGTGGCCCGGAAGATTCGAGATCATAGAAAAAGACAGGACTTATATCCTGGACGGAGCACATAATTACGATGCTGTTTTGCGCCTTTTTGAAAATATTAACTTATATTTTACAAAACGAAACTTGATATATATAATGGGTATGTACAAAGACAAGGCATACGAGGATGTAATAGCATTTTGTGCACCGAAAGCAAAGGCAGTTGTATGTATTTCGGCGAAAGATAAAGCAAGGGCAATAGATGCTTTTGAAATCGGGAAATGTGTAAAAGAATATAATGAGAATGTTACGGCAGCCGATTCGTACGAAGAAGCACTTGAAATTGCCGGACTTCTTTCCGATAAAAAAGATGTGGTTCTTATATTCGGGTCGCTTTCGTTTCTCGGAGATTTCAGAGAACTGCTTTTGAAATAGAAGCTGATACAGGTTATATGAAAAATGTATCGGCAATACAAAACGGAAAAGAGACTGAAATGATTGATGAAGAGAAGATAAGAGAAGGAGTGAAACTTCTTCTTGAAGGTATAGGAGAAGATGTTACGAGAGAAGGATTAAAGGATACTCCCGACAGAATCGCGAGAATGTATTCCGAAATCTTTGCGGGCTACGAAGAATCCGCTTCGCAACATTTATCCAAAAGATTTCATGTAGACAATAATGATATTGTTCTTGAGAAGAATATAGTTTTTTATTCGACCTGCGAGCATCATATGATGCCTTTTTACGGTACGGCGCATATCGCATATATTCCCAATGATGAAGTAGTCGGTATTTCAAAACTTGCACGTACTCTTGAAGTATTTTCCAAGAGACTTCAGATTCAGGAAAAACTTACCGAGCAGGTTGCCGAAAGCATATATAAGGAATTGAATGCAAAGGGCGTGATGGTGGTTATTGAAGCCGAGCATATGTGCATGACCATGCGCGGTATTAAGAAGCCCGGCAGCAAAACGGTAACGATTGCGACAAAAGGTCTGTTTGAAAAGGAAGAATACAAAAACAGATTTTTTGATATGCTGAGAATATAGACATATACATAACAAATTCGGAATATTATAGTAATAAATGTTTTTTATTTATATCTGATAAGATTTATCTTCGGATAATTCGGTTTACAGTTTTGGTAAATAATATTTTTAATATGAGGAAATCAAAATGAATGAAATTAAAATCGGAAAGAGAGTGTTTGATTTAAAGAACCATACTTATGTAATGGGAATACTTAATGTTACTCCCGATTCATTTTCGGACGGCGGCCTTTTCATTAATTCTGAAGCGGCTTTTAAGAGAGCGGTACAGATGGTAAATGACGGCGCGGACATTATCGACGTCGGCGGTGAATCCACCAGACCGGGATATACTCCCGTAAGCGCTGAAGTTCAGATTGAAAGGGTAATGCCTGTAATAGAGCTTATCAAAGAAAAACTTGATGTCCCCGTTTCGATAGACACATATAATGCAGAAGTTGCAAAAGAAGCGATCAAAGCCGGATGCGACATGGTAAATGATATCTGGGCTTTACAGAATACCGAAGAAATGGCAAAACTTCTTATAGACAACGATGTAGTGGCAGTTCTTATGCACAACAGAAAAAATCCGGATTATGCAGAATTCAGAAAAGAAGTTTTATCCGATCTTGGAGGATATCTTGAAAGAGCAACTGCCGAGGGAATCTCAAAAGACAGAATCATTCTAGATCCCGGTATCGGTTTCGGAAAAACATACGAACAGAACTTAAGTATTATTCATCATATAGACGATCTTAAAGATCTCGGCTGCCCAATATTAATGGGCACCAGCAGAAAATCAGTTATCGGCCTTACACTTGACCTTCCCATCTTTGAAAGAGTTGAAGGCACAATCGCGACAACGGTTGTTGCATGTATGAAGGGCGTTAATTTCGTCAGAGTACATGATGTAAGAGAGAACGTCAGAGCCATTCGAATGACTGAGGCTATTCTCAGAACCTGAAAAGATAAGAGATAAAAGATAACGCAGGACTTATGATATAGTAAGCCCTGCGTTTTTGCATGTAAGTTGGACCAAGTGAAGGTTCTGTTTTTACTACCCTGAAGTAGTGAAAATGACATACAAACCCCGAGTGTGAAAATGACATACAAACCTCGAGTGTCAAAATGACATATAAATCCCGAGGGTGAAAATGACATACAAACCCCGTCCCCAAGTGTCATTTTTCGGCGGATTTCAGCTTATGAGACAATTCCTGAACGGTTAACATAAGTCTGGGATGGATAACGTACGGATCAATCTGGCAAATAGGGTCCAGTACAAAGCTTCTGTTAGACATATCAGGATGAGGTATAACAAGAGTATCGGTTGACATAATTAAGTTATCGTAGAATACTATATCAAGATCGAGAGTTCTGGGGCCCCAGCGCATAAGTCTTTTTCTTCCTGCTTCCTGCTCTTCGATATGAAGTCTGGCGAGAAGTTCTTCGGGAGAGTAGAGTGTTTCGATTTTGAATACTCCGTTTAAGAAGTCATCCTGATCGGTAACGCCGTAGGGCTTGGTCTCGATAAGGTCGGATACCGAAAGCATTTTGATGCATTCGTCTGCGGCGAGATTATCGATTGCGTTTCTGATATATGTTTCGCGTTCTCCCATATTGGAGCCGACTGAAATGAAAGCCGTATGACGGCTTCTTTTTATTTTAACCGAAACGGTATTGAACTTTACGGGAATCGGAGCATCGGGCTTGCAGATTTCGAGAGAAAGCGATTTAATTCTCTCAAATGTAACGAGAAGTTTTCTTGCGAGAGAGTTAATGAGAGCCTCAAGCAGATTAAACTGATTTACAACCATGTATTCGTTGATAAATTCGCAAACTTTGCCGTAATCGAGCGTATCGTCGATTTCATCGCTGAGACCTGCGGTAAGAGTGTCGATTTCGAATTCGGCATTGATGATAAACTTCTGCCCTTTGAGTTTTTCCTGTTCGTATACACCGTGATGAGCGAATACTTCCAAACCGGTAATAACAATCTTATCCATATCGTTAACTCCTTTCTCTTTTTATTCTTTATATGCAATGTCTCTTGCTGCTTCGAATTCCGTAACGTTTACAGAACCGTATGACGGTGTTCTTAAAGTCGTAACAGTGTCTCCGAAAGGCTGAAAATAAACATATCTGTCTGTAATATTTATATTAGTGTAGTTTCCTTCCGCGATGATTTCTTCAGAGGAGCCGTTTACCGACATACGCTTAAGAGCGGGATTCTTTGCGTCGTTTTTCTGATAATAAATGTATTCGGTATTAAGGTTATAACAGTCAACTCTGTCTTTTGTAAGTGTTTCTATGGCGGCTTCGCTTAAGGAATATCTTGCAAGTCTGTAATTGTTGTCGATATCCATAAAATAAATGTAGTTGCCCAGTCTTACGGGGTTCCACATGTTGATCCTGACAGCTTCGCTTATGGTATCCGTTGCGGTATCGAGGACCATAAGAAAATGGTTGTTTTCGTTATTTGAAAAATAAATAACATCTTCGTATACACCTGCGGGATTTATGACGGAGTTCGAAATGTCGGTTACGTCTCTGCCGTCGGTTCCCATTTTGCCCAGATGCACGCCTTTGGTCTTGTCGTAATCGAGATAGTATATGCTGTTGTTTACGAGGATCATTTCGAGGGAAGGGTCTCTTGATAAAGTAGCGGGAGATTTGCCGTTCTTTTTCACACGGTAAATTCCCATTACACGTCTTAAGAAACCAAGGCCTGTGGAAGTGGAAGAGTTGGCCATATAGTAGTAAAGATAATCACCGCCTGCGTTTATATACTGAACGTCGGCCGTGATTATTTTCTTCATTTCGGTTTCGTCTTCCTTCATTCTGTATAAAGAACCCTGATCGTAAGAATTTGCAAAATAGATATATCCGTCGTCTTCACAGAAAAGCCCTTTGTTGTAAATGTTTCCGGCGGTATTGCCTACAGTTCCGGGAGCATTTTTCGGTACGATTTTAGACAGTTTTGAAAAGACTGACAAAGCGATTGCCAGAATGAGAAGTACTGCAGTAACTATTATAAAAGGAATATGTGATTTGTTTTTATTGCCGGATGCCATAATACCTCATTTCTATGAATACATAATTCTCTCATAATATTCAAATAATCGGTCAGTATCAATGACTTTTTTCTTCTTGTGTGTATTGTTGTAACTTGCCAAATAAAGATCGTATGCTTTTTTAACGTCGACAGGAAGAGGATTGGCTTTGGTAAGGAATCTTTTCCTTCGAAGCATTTTTACAAGACGGTCATATTCGTACATAACAAGTTTGTATTCGTCGTTTTTAGCTTTATAAACAAGTAATCTTACTCTCATAATAACAAATTTTCCCAAAAAGAACAAAGTAAGTGAGAGAACGATTACTGCTAACATCATAAACATAAATGAGGATGTCGATCTCGTATTGAAATTGAGAAAATTAAGCACATCAAGGCTGAATCCGGAAGGACCGTCTGCGCTCGGATCCTGAGGAAGATTCTCGTAATCGATTGTATTTGATGTAAGAGAAGCGAAGAGTCCTCCGAAATTAAAAAGATTGAAGTTTGAACCGTTTTCCTCGTCAAATGAAGGGATGGTAGCTTCAAAAGGAACGAAACCGTAACCTTCGAGATATATTTCAACCCAGGCATGTGCGCGTGAATCGTTTACGGGAACCGTGATAACGGTATTAAGCTCGGTTATGTTTTCGCCCGTGTACCATTCATCATATTTCTCGCCGGCAAGAACACCGTTGTCCGCTACCGTTGAAATCGGTATGCTGTAACCTTCGCAGTATCTAGCGGGAATGCCCAGTTCACGAAGAAGCATTACTTCAGTGGATGCAAAGTGAGCACAGAAGCCTCGTTTCTGTGTGTTAATGAAATACTCTATATAATCTCTTCTGGGAGGCGTAGCACCGGGGGCCATTGTATAGGAATAACCGTCCATGAAATAAGCATATATTGCATGGGCGCATTTTAAACGGTATTCGTTTTCGGTAAGTCCTTCATGTGAAATCACGTTAACGTCCAAAAGCGCGTTATCGAGGTCTTTTTTCAGATATTCAGGAACATTCAGACAGATATTGTAAACGTAATCTTTATAATCCGGATCGTCGATGAGTTCGTCTTCGTTTTCGATCTTGTAATCGTTCTGGGTATTGATGGGGTAGTAGATAATATCGTAATTGTTTTGGCTGTCCGCATCAAATTTTAATGCTTCGCCCGAATAAAAATATGGAATGTACTTGAATCTTGCGTCGGCATCAATATTTTCAACATGCATTTTTGCAGTGTTTTCTATGTTGTATTTTCTGGTATTTTCATATTCGGTAAAATCTTCCGTATGGGCATACCATCCCGAAGAAATATATGTGCTTCCGGTGAAACCCTTAAGGTATACGGTTTCATAGTTGTTCGGAGCGAAAGTTACATTGAGGTCTGTTTCGAAATCAGGTCTTACCTGGCTTACGCCGCCGAGCCTTCCGCTTGCAAGTCCTCCTGTTGAAGCGTATCTGTCAAGGAATCCGGTAAAACCTGACTGAACAAGAATTTTAACGTATTCCTGGGTATTTTTGTGAATGGCATTTCCGGGGATCTTGGAAAGAGGAAGATTGGACAGTCCTAAAATAACTGAAAGAAGAATGACCGAAATAATACCCGAAAATGCGAAAGATCCTAAGAATACGGGAACATCCGCCTGATAGGAATAGGAATTCAGTTTTTTTGTCTTAAGCCTCATGAATTCGTGCGTGTGCTTTCCTTTTACCTGCATTCGTGAATGCGCGGAAAACTGAAGAAAAGCAACGGAAACGTATACGAAAAAAAGTCCGAAAAGATATATCGGATTGGGAGTTTTGTGAATGAACAAAGCTATTTCGATAAAAGGAAACGTAACAAGAATTGTTTCGAGAACATTCATGTAACCGCTTATCGTGACGTTAAGCAGAATGGCTAAAAACGCACCCATGAAAAGGGCTGCAACGGTTACGGTGAAGAAACGGTTCGTTACGATTTCCTGAGCTTCTCTGACGGAAAGGAGTGAGAAGTAATCCGAGTACTCATTGTTTATGATGTTGATCACTGCCTGGAAACCTGAGTTTGCGCTCATGTAATATCGCCCGAGTTCTATCGTGAATCCAAAGAAGAGTACGAAGTAGAAAATGTAGAAAATAAATTTATTCATGTAAAGGAGCGCAACATAGAGTGACAGGAACATAAATCCGGCAAAAACTATGGGTTTGTTGAATGAAATATCAAAGGCGTCGAGCAAACCGCAGATGGTGCAGTAGGATGCAATGAAAATCAGCAGTCCTTTTAAAAGGCACAGAATAAGACGACTGCTCTTTTTGGCCTGAGCAATCTCACCGACGAGAAGAAGATTTTCTTCTTTTTCTTTTTTGTAAATTATCCTTTCGATAAAAGAAAACATAATCGACTCCGGTTAAATCATTTTTATCTTTTTGCCCGATATATGAATTATTGTAGCAATTTTGTTTGAAGAATTCGTGAAAGTGTTAAGTGCATTTTCATTCCCCTCATAAAGAGGCTGACAGTAAAAATGCGTCATGATTTCGACAATTCCCTCGTCATCGGTTATCGTGAAGAAAGAGTAGTCGCAAAGTTTGTCATTATATATGCAGACTTCAAATCTTTCCTTTTTTTCGTTCATGGCTTTTATGCATGAAAGAAGAGTTTCCGCGGTATCGTGAATTATATCCTTTGTAAGTTCCGGTAAAAGAATGATGGCGAGAGAAGAAGTGTGAGCCATTTCCTTTACGAACAGATCGTCAAGTTTTGCGGACAGTTTCCAGTGTATTCTCTGAAGTCTGTCGCCCGGTCTGTATTCACGGATTTCCTTGACGTCGCTTGAAATATTGCCTATATTTTCCGATTCCGTATATTCATCCGGTCCGTCTTTGGGTACGGCGGGCGGGAAATCGTTTATATGCCTGTCTGCCGGCAGGATAGGAACGGATGCTTCGTCAGTAAAATCGATTTCTTTTGTGACCAGAGAAAGATAATCATGAAGCACGAGCTTTGAAATTCTCAAAGTGATGAGTCCGATTTCATATGATTCGATGGGAATGTTGAATGAATTGTTTTTTCTGACAAGCGGAATGGATAAAACATGCTTTGTCTCATTGGGAAAATATCGATTGCTCACATAGAATTCAAGATCGCCCGTGAAAAGACCGATACTTGACGAATTTTCATATTTGATTACGAAAGTCGGATGATTGGGTTCCTCGACGTATTCGGAAAGAGCGTTAAGCGAGAATTTGTATTTCGAAACAACCGATATAAAGACTCCCACGGAAATGGGAACCGGAATAATCAGCATAAAAATAAAAAGAACAAGCATAGGCTGTTCATATATAACAGCAAGGGCGCAGAATAACGCCAGAGTCAGTATATAAGGAATTAGTATTCTGAAATTAAGTTTCATTTAAGGGACCTTTACGGAGTCAAAAGCGGTAGAAAGCGCATCTTCCGTACTCATTCCGCAGGCTTTGGCTTTTGTGGAAAGAATTACTCTGTGGTTTGCGATAGGGAAGAATACAGCTTTGAAATCTTCGGGTATAACATAATCTCTGCCTTTAAGAAATGCATGAGCTTTGGTCATTTTGATCAAAGCGATGCTGCCTCTGGGCGAGAGTCCGAGGTTAAATGAATCGGGATTTCTGGTTGATTCCGTTAAAGATACGGCATAATCGTAAAGCGTATCTTTGATTTTTATCTGTTCTACTTCATTCTGATATGCAATGATTTCGTCTTTTGAAATTATCTTATCCATTGCTTCGATGGTTTTGTGAGAATCGCCTTTAAGGATCGTTACGGCAGATTCGTGTGAAGGATAGCCCATGGAAAGACGAACCATAAAACGGTCGAGCTGTGACTCGGGAAGTTTCTGTGTTCCCGATGCGCCGATGGGGTTCTGTGTAGCTATGACCATGAAGGGATTGGGAAGATATCTTGTAACGCCGTCAACCGTAGCATGACCTTCTTCCATAACTTCAAGAAGTGCAGACTGCGTTTTGGGTGAAGTTCTGTTTATTTCGTCGGCAAGAAAGAGGTTGGTATATACAGCGCCTTCCTTGAACGTGAATTCATTCGTTGTTTTGTCAAACATCGTGAATCCGGATACATCACTCGGCAGAACGTCGGGTGTAAACTGCATTCTTTTGTAGTCGAGATCCATTACTTTAGCCAAAGCGGTAACAAGTGTTGTTTTGCCCACGCCCGGTATGTCTTCAAGCAGGATATGACCTTTTGCAAATACTGCGCATAACACCATGTCTATGACATCGTCTTTGCCGTGAATGGCCGTTTTAATGGCTTCTTTCATTGATTCTATGGAGTTTAAAGACTGATTCATTGGATATTTCCTTTTATAGTTTTATTTGTCTCATAATTATACTTTAGGTGATACTTTTTATCAATATTATTTGAAGAGAGACACTTGATGTGATATTATATTAGAAACAAAAAGAAGACTGCCGCCAATGAAGAAAAAATTCGGATCGGATAAAAGCATATCTTTGATTTTGAGAATTGCACTTATCGTAGTAATAGTCTGCGTCTGTGCAACTTTTTTGCATGTTTTTGACGTTAAGAATGTCTTTACCGGAAACAAGGAAAAATCATACGAAGGACATGTTGATACCGCCTACAGCGAGATAGAATATCAGATCGACGTATTGAGAAATATGATGTTCACATACAAAGACAGTACGGAAGGCGTATACAGCACCGAAGAGATCATGGAGATAGTAAGCGATTCTGAAAGTTTTACCAAAGGATATCATTTCTTTTATCTTAATGCGAACGGTGTGCTGATATCGAGTGAAGACAGTCGGTACGAGCCTGAGATATACGAAAAATTCCGGGATATATCTTCATTTAATTATACGGATGATTATATCTGTCTTCCGGCAAGGAGCTATTTCGATGATACGAAATATCTTAATTCGGTAATCGGGATCAACAAGATTTACGATGAAAACGGAGACAGCAATTACCTTATCATCGAAAGAGACCTGACGGGAATTCTTAACCTTAATACTTTTAATTATCTTAACAGCGTAGGCGCATTCGCCATTATAGAAGGCAACGGAAACATAATTGCGACCACGCCCTCGTATGATACGTATTTTAAGGGTTATACCAATATATTTGAAGCACTTACCGAAAACAGTTCCAAAACTGTTGCTTCTCTTAAGAAAATTGAGCTGATCAAAAAGAACTTTTATTCAAAAATGAGATCTTCGGTCAAACTTTCTGATAAAAACGGCGAGGAAGTTTTCATTTACACAGGCGAAATAAGAAAAACGCACAATCTGTATTATGTGTATTATTTTGATTCGTCTTCGATGAGCAAGGATACAAGAGGCGTTACCTTCAGAAGCTTCCTTATCTGTCTTTTCATGGTTCTTATAATGGGTGCCCTTATTATGTTCGTATGGGCTACATTAAACGAATCGAATGAAATGATAATTAAGCTCGCATATATCGATGAGGTTACGGGCGGCTATAACTACAATTTCTTCAGAAGAAATATTCCGGATGTCGTTCACAACAACAGAGAAACTCCTTTTCTAATGTTAAGATTCGATATCATGAACTTCAGATACATAAACGAATCCTACGGACACGAAAAAGCCGACAAGGTTCTTGCGGCGACGATACAGGAGTTCGGCAAGTTTTTCGATTCTCCCAAGGAAATGTGCGTAAGAGTCAATTCCGACCAGTTCGTTGCACTTGTGATCAACGATATGAGTTTCGACGATAAATACATGAAATATCTGAAGGGTATAAGTGATGAGGCTAACGAAGCCATGATCAAATACCCCATAAGACTCAAGGTAGGAATGTATCAGATAAGAAAAGATGATTATGATATCGACCTGATGATCGACCGTGCGAATGCGGCAAGAAAATCGATCGATGTTACTTCCAATGCTTTGATGGCGACATATTCAGACAATATCATCTCAAACATGAGAAAAGTCGATGCCATTGAATCCGAAATGGAAAAATCGCTTAAGAGCGGTGAATTCAGAGTATTCATTCAGCCCAAGTGGGATATCGTAAAAGATGAGATACTCGGCGGCGAAGCTCTGGTAAGATGGATCAAGAATAACGGCGAAATGGTTTATCCTTCTGATTTTATTCCCATTTTCGAATCCAACGGATTTATTGAAAATCTCGATTTTTATATGCTTGAGCAGCTCTGCATCAAGATGAAGGAAATGAGAAAGAGCGGAATTGAATACAGATATTTCCCCATAAGCGTCAATCAGTCGAGAGTTCTTATCAACAACCCGGATTATGTGAAAAATGTTGAAAAAGTCCTGAAACGTTACGAAACGGACGTTAACAATATTCAGCTTGAAATTACCGAAAACGTATTCTTCGATCAGAGAGAAAAGATGGTGGAAGTCGTTACCGAATTAAAAAAACTCGGTCTCGAACTTGCAATGGACGATTTCGGTTCCGGATATTCGTCTCTTAATATCCTTAAGGATGTTCCTTTTGACATCCTGAAGATCGACAAGGATTTCTTTGACGAATCGATCATTTCAAATGCCAGCACTGTTATCTTAAAGAAAATCCTAGAGATGGCAAAAGAACTCGATATCGATGTTATATGCGAAGGCGTTGAGACGAAAGAACAGGTTGAGATGTTAAAAGGTTTCGGTTGTCATGCCGTTCAGGGATATTTTTACGGAAAGCCCATGCCCTGCGATGAATTTATTGAAAAATATTGTGTCGTAAGGAAAGACGATAACACTGAAAAATGATTTCGGAAATAAATAATCCCAATAAAGATAATAAAAACAAAAAGAATATCAATGTTCCTTCGGATATCTATATAAGACAGATGAATGAAATACTTTCTTTAAAAGAAAATCCGAAGGTAATGCTTCATGCCTGCTGTGCGCCGTGCAGCAGTTTTTGTCTTCTGACGTTAAGGGGTTATGCTGATATCGGGGTATATTTCTATAATCCCAATATTACTTCCGAAGACGAATATGAATTACGATTTGCCGAAGAAAAAAGGCTTATTGATATATACAATAACAGACCTGATTATATGCTTAAGGAAGACTGCAGACAGGTTAACATAAAAGGCTTTGATTATGTTAACCATAATATAAAAGTATTCGACGTTCCTTACGAGAGTGATATATACCTGGAAGCGGTCAGGGGATATGAAAAATGTCTCGAAAGAGGAGAGAGATGTTCGATCTGTTTTGATTTAAGACTAAGAAAAACAGCAAAAGAAGCGAAAAGACTCGGATACGATTATTTCGCGACGACTCTGACACTCAGTCCTTTAAAAAATGCGGATATCATAAATGCGATCGGCGAGAAAATCGCCGGGGAAGTTGACATAAAATATCTTCCTACGGATTTTAAAAAGAAAAACGGATATAAGACTTCCATAGAATTGTCCAAAGAATTCAATCTTTACAGACAGAATTTCTGTGGCTGTGCTTTTTCAAAACACTAAAAGGAGTTTACATAATATGGAGAAATTTTTAACTGAACTCGGAAATGCGGTTGCGAAAGCTTTTAAAGAAGCCGGATATGACGAGAATCTCGGAAAGGTTACTGTTTCAAACAGACCTGACCTTTGCGAATATCAGTGCAACGGTGCAATGGCAGGTGCCAAGATTTACAAAAAAGCACCCATTGCAATAGCAAACGACGTATGCGAAATTCTTAAAAATTCCGAAGCTTTCTCAACAGTTGAAGTATGTCCTCCCGGATTTATTAACCTTAACGTTAATGATAAATTCCTTGCGGACTATATTTCAAAAATGGCTGAGGCCGACAAACTCGGAATCGAGAATCCCAAAGAAAGCAAGAGATTCATTATCGACTATGGCGGACCCAATGTTGCAAAGCCTTTGCATGTAGGTCATTTAAGAAGTGCCGTTATCGGAGAGAGTATCAAAAGAATCATAAGATATATGGGACATGAAGCCATCGGAGACATTCATCTGGGTGACTGGGGACTTCAAATGGGACTTGTTATTGCTGCTTTTAAGGAAGCGAATCCGGACCTTGTATATTTTAATGATGATTACACAGGAGATTATCCCGAAGAAGCGCCTTTTACAGTTGCGGATCTGGAGGAAATCTATCCGAAGGCAAGCGCAAGATCCAAAGAAGATGCTGCTTTCAAGGATGAAGCAATGGCATGCACGAAGAAACTTCAGGACGGTGTAAGAGGATACAGAGCTTTATGGAAGCATATAATCAATGTTTCCGTTACCGATCTTAAGAAAAACTACGATAACCTTAATGTTGAATTTGACCTCTGGAAGGGCGAATCGGACGTTCACGATGTGATTCCCGGAATGGTCAAATATTTAAAGGACGGCGGTTACGCGTATTTAAGCGACGGTGCTCTTGTTGTGGACGTTAAGGAAGAAACCGATACCAAGGAAATTCCTCCCTGCATGATATTAAAATCGGACGGTGCGTCCCTTTACAATACAACGGACCTAGCCACAATTCAGGAAAGAGTTAAAGAATACGATCCCGACGGAATCATTTATCTTACCGATAAGAGACAGGAACTTTATTTTGAGCAGGTATTCAGATGCGCGAGAAAGACAGGACTTGTAAAAGAAGGAACAAAACTTGTTCATATCGGATTCGGTACAGTTAACGGTACTGACGGCAAGCCTTTCAAGACCAGAGACGGCGGCGTTATGAGACTTGAATATCTTATTAAGGATATTAACGACAAAATGTATGAGAAAATCTCCACGGGAAGAGAAATGTCTGAAGAAGAGGCAAAGAAAGTAGCGAAGATGGTAGCACTTTCTGCCATCAAGTACGGCGATCTTTCAAACCAGGCTTCAAAGGATTACATTTTCGATACCGAAAGATTCATGTCATTTGAAGGAGATACGGGCCCTTACCTTCTTTATACGGTGGTAAGGATCAAATCAATCCTTAAGAAATTTACCGAAAACGGGGGAAATCCTGAAGAATGCAGGATCACTTCAGAAATTTCCAATGCATCACATAAGAATCTTTTAATGAAACTTTCTGCTTACAATGAGATGATGGAAGGTGTATTCGAGGAACTTGCGCCTCACAGAATTTGTTCATATCTTTACGATCTGGCAAATATTTTCAACTCTTTCTATCATGAAACAAAGATTTTAAGCGAAGAAAACGAGGAATTAAAGAAGAATTACATTGCTTTGCTGAACCTTACGCTTCGCGTATCCAAGGACTGCATGGACTGCCTCGGATTTGAAGCTCCCGAAAGAATGTAAATTATTTAAAATATTTTCTTGACAATTGCCTTGTGATTTTGTATATTAAATAGGCAGTTGTTTTGGCGAGATGGCTCAACTGGCTAGAGCATCCGGTTCATACCCGGAAGGTTGAGGGTTCGAGTCCCCCTCTCGCTACTGTAAGCATCGACGTTTGTCGGTGCTTTTTTTTAACAAAATGTTCACATGATTTCATGGATTATTTGCATATGTTGTGGTAGAATAATCAATGGTTTTTAGAATGATTATGTGATTGGAAAACATAAATATTATTTAGACTTTTTGCAATCCGGTTATTATTATAATCGGATTGATTTAATAAATTCGGGTATACAGAGGTTTTAATGAAAAAAAACATAGGCAAAACCGTAATATGGATTGCTTTTGCAATTTATATGACAGCACTTATATATGCTACGATCATTACCGATTCAAGAAGTGCTCTCGGCGGATTGAATATGACGGAATATGCCAGGCGCTACACAAATCTTGTTCCGTTTAAGACGATTTCGCTTTATATAAAATGGATTCTGGATGAAAACAGAAACAATAACACGGTTCCGATTGTTAATCTGACCGGGAATCTTATCCTTTTGTTCCCGCTTGGATTTATTTTTCCGGAACTTTTCTCCAAACTTAAAAACTTCTTTTTATATATCCTCGCATGCACGGGACTGCTTGCGGTGATTGAATTTGTTCAGCTTCTTACAAGAAGAGGCTCTTTTGACATTGATGATTTTATTTTGAATATTCTCGGTGCCGTTATCGGATTCGTTCTGTTCTTTTTTATCAAAAAGGCTTTGGCGGTTAATGAGAAAGATACGAAAAAGAAAGAAAGGAAATGATGATGTTTTCAACGCTTATAAAACATGTAAAGGGTTATACGAAAGCTTCGATACTGACACCGCTTTTTATGGTGCTTGAAGTAATTTTTGAAACGATCATTCCCATTTGCATGGGTAAAATTGTCACATTCGGTATCGAAGGCAACAACGGAGCCGGAGATATGGATTATATACTGAAAATGGGCGGCATCATGACAGTGCTCGTTATCCTGGCGTTTGTTTCCGGCATCCTGGGAGCAGTATACGGTTCGGTTGCTTCCACCGGACTTGCGAAGAATTTAAGACGCGATATGTATAAAAACATTCAGACATTCAGTTTTTCGAATATCGATAAATTCTCAACCGCGGGACTTATTACAAGAATGACAACCGACGTAACAAATGTTCAGAACGCTTATCAGATGCTTCTTCGCCTTGCGTTCAGAGCTCCCGTCAGTATGATATTCGCAATGATCATGTCTTATCTTGTATCCGTGAAGATTGCAAATATTTATCTTGTTGCAGTTATTTTCCTTTCAATCGGACTCGGAATAATCATGCTGAACGCGAGAAAATATTTTACGAGAGTATTTGAAAAATACGACGACCTTAACGAGACAATTCAGGAAAACGTTAATGCAATCAGAGTCGTTAAGGCGTTTGTCCGTGAAGATTATGAAAGCGAAGAATTAAAGAAAGCTGCGGGTAACATTTACAAGATGTTTGTAAAGGCCGAAAACGTGGTTATCTGGAACTCGCCCCTTATGCAGTTTACGATGTATACGACAATGATCATCATAAGCTGGATCGGCGCTCATATGGTTATTTCAAATGAACTTGATACAGGAAGTCTTCTGACACTTTTTACATACTGCCTGAATATCCTCGGAAATCTTATGATGGTTTCTTTTATATTCGTCATGCTTACGCTTTCCGCAGCAAGTGCGAAAAGAATTGCAGAGGTTCTTGACGAGAATCCCGCACTTTCAAATCCCGAAAATCCTGTTTTCGATGTCAAGGACGGAAGCGTACAGTTTAAGGACGTATGCTTTTCATACAAAAAAGACGGTTCGGGAAAGAATGTTCTCAATAACATCAATCTTGACATAAAGTCCGGCGAAACCATAGGTGTGATTGGCGGTACGGGCTCAGCCAAGACGAGTCTCGTTAATCTTATTGACAGATTATATGATGTCACGGAAGGCGAAATTTTGGTCGGCGGTGTGAATGTCAAAGATTACGACATGGAAGCTTTGAGAAATCAGGTTTCGGTTGTGCTTCAGAAAAACGTTCTTTTCGCCGGAAGCATCTATGACAACTTAAGATGGGGTAATCCCGAAGCTACGGAGGAAGAATGCAGGGAAGCCTGCAAACTGGCATGCGCCGATGGATTTATCACTGCATTTCCCGAAGGTTATGAAACAAAGATCGAACAGGGCGGTACGAATGTTTCCGGCGGTCAGAAGCAGAGACTCTGTATTGCAAGAGCGCTTCTTAAAAAGCCCAAGATAATCATTTTCGATGATTCCACCTCGGCTGTTGATACGGCTACCGATGCAAATATCAGAAAAGCACTGAGAGATGCAATCCCGGGCACTACCAAATTTATCATTGCACAGAGAATTTCATCAGTCAGCGATGCTGACAGGATCATAGTTATGGAAGACGGTGAAGTAAACGGATTCGGTACACATGACGAACTCCTTAAGAATAATGATATTTACAGAGAAGTTTACGAATCCCAGACGGGAGCCAACGCAGACTTTGATGAGGCGAAGGGAGGTGTTGACTGATGGCAAAAGAAAGCAAGCCTATCCAGATGGGACGTAACAGAGGAATGGGACCGAGACCCAAACTCGACCATCCGATGAAGACTTTTTTAAGACTTATGAAATATTCGTACGGAAGATATCCCATTCCTTCGATTATCGTATTTGTCTGCATCATTTTTTCCACTCTTGTTCAGATCAGGGGAATGCTTTTCTTACAGGTACTGATCGATGATTACATCGCGCCTTTAAAAGAAATGGCAAATCCCGATTTTTCGGGACTTCTGCAAATGATGACGAAAATTGCGATCCTTTTTGCGGCTGCGGGAATAAGTACTTTTGTTTATAACAAAATTATGATCTATATCGCGCAGGGAACAATGAAAAGACTTCGTATCGATCTCTTCACGCATATGGAAAAACTTCCGATCAGGTATTTCGATACACATTCGCACGGCGATATCATGTCGGTTTACACAAACGATATCGATACCACAAGACAGATGATAGCTCAGAGTATTGTTCAGCTTGTTGCAAGCCTTGTAACGATCGTGGGTACTTTTATCGGTCTTATAAAATTGAGTCCGAGATTAACTCTGGTTTCCGTAGTAATGATCGGCGTAATGTTTTTCGTGACGAGGATTATCGCCGGAAAATCTTCAAGATACTTTGTGGCACAGCAGAAAAACCTCGGTGCAGTAAATGGCTATATCGAGGAGATGCTCGAAGGACAGAAGGTCGTAAAGGTATTCTGCAGAGAAGAAATCTGTAAAGATGAGTTTAACGTACTCAATGAAGAACTTTATCATACTGCTTCGAATGCCGGAAAACTTATCAATATTTTAGGCCCTGTAAACGGACAGCTCGGAAATTTAAGCTTTGTTCTGGTTTCGATAGTCGGCGGATTTTTCGCCATTAACGGAATCGGCGGATTTTCTATCGGTGCTCTCGGAAGTTACCTTACTCTTAACAAGAGCGTAAATATGCCGATCATGCAGATTTCACAGCAGTTTAATACCATCGTTATGGCACTTGCGGGTGCGGACAGAGTATTTAAACTTCTGGATGAGGAAGTTGAAACTGATGACGGATACGTTACTCTCGTTAATGCCGTGAATGAAAACGGTGTTATTAAGGAAAGCGAAAAACGTACGGGTCTTTGGGCATGGAAGCATTATCACAAGGCTGACGACACAACAACATATGAAGAACTCAAAGGAAATGTCGTTCTCGACGATGTCGACTTCGGTTATACGGAAGAAAAGATGGTTCTTCACAATATAGATATCTTTGCAAAGCCCGGACAGAAGATAGCTTTTGTAGGTTCAACCGGTGCGGGAAAGACAACGATCACAAATCTTATAAACAGATTCTATGATATCCAGGACGGTAAGATAAGATATGACGGAATCAATGTTAACAAGATAAAAAAAGCCGATTTGAGAAGGTCGCTCGGAATGGTTCTTCAGGATACGCATCTTTTCACGGGAACTGTTATGGAGAATATCAGATACGGAAAACTTGATGCCACGGATGAAGAAGTTTATGCGGCAGCAAAACTTGCCAATGCACACGGATTCATTGAGAGACTTCCCCAGGGATACAATACTGTACTCAAGGGAGACGGTTCTTCGCTTTCACAGGGCCAGAGACAGCTTCTTTCAATAGCAAGAGCGGCGATAGCCGATCCGCCTGTTCTTATTCTTGATGAAGCTACAAGTTCGATCGATACAAGAACCGAAAAACTTGTTCAGGAAGGCATGGACAAGCTTATGAGCGGACGTACGACTTTCGTGATCGCTCACAGACTTTCCACCGTAAAGAATTCAGACTGTATCATGGTTCTTGAGGGCGGTCGGATAGTTGAGAGAGGAACTCACGACGAACTGATAGCGCAGAAAGGCAGATATTATCGACTTTACACGGGAAATACCGAGTCAGCTTAAGGGTTTTGCTCTTTACATCGAGTCGGCAAATATAGTATAATAAAACAGATGTGCATACTAGATATGCCATCGGAATTTTGGAGGCAATATTATGAGTGATTGTACACATGACTGTTCAACCTGTTCCGCAGAATGCGGTTCAAGAACTTCCGGACCGGAGAGTCTTCTTCAGCCCTGCAACGAATTAAGTCACATTAAGAAAGTTATCGCAGTAGTGTCAGGTAAGGGCGGCGTAGGAAAATCGCTTGTTACTTCACTTCTTGCAGTCAATATGAAAAGAGAAGGATATCAGGTCGGTATCATGGATGCGGATATTACCGGTCCTTCAATACCTAAGATGTTCGGTACAAAAGATAAATGCGAAGGAAGCGAAAACGGAATATTCCCCGTAAGAAGCAAACTTGATACGGATATTATTTCAATTAACTGTCTTCTTGAAAACGAAACAGATCCCGTAGTATGGAGAGGACCTGTTATCGCGGGTACCGTTACACAGTTCTGGACAGATGTAATCTGGGGCGACAAGGATTTCCTTTTTATAGACATGCCCCCGGGAACAGGCGATGTTCCTCTTACTGTATTTCAGTCAATTCCCATTGACGGGATCATTGTAGTGGCTTCTCCTCAGGAACTTGTCGGAATGATCGTCGAAAAGGCGGTAAAGATGGCTGACCTTATGAAAATTCCCGTACTTGGACTTGTTGAGAATATGTCATATTTTGAATGCCCCAACTGCAAGGAAAAACATTTTATATACGGCGAATCAAAAGTTGAAGAGATCGCAAAGAAACATGACATTCAGAATATTGCCAGAATTCCCGTGAATCCCAAACTTGCCGGAGCGGCAGACAAGGGTATGATCGAACTTTATGAAGGTGACTGGCTCGACGATCTGACAGCGGCACTTAAAGAAATCTGATGAATCAAGTGAGGTGAATTTCGTGAAGAAAACCGTACTTTCAATGGGTGAAGAAAATTTTGACTTTTCCGTTCACAGCGGAAATGTTGATTTTTCGACCGAAAGAATAGAGTTTGTCTTTGTTGAGGATGATATAAGGGACGGTTCATTTACGATAAGCTGTAACGGTGATACGCCGATACTCGGTGTATGTCAGTCAAACAACCCCAGAATGAGAGTGATCACTTCTCAGTTCAAGGGTTTTGAATGCACAATTGAATTTGAATTTGATGCGACCGGAATGGAGCCGCAGGATGTTTCAAAGGGAGAGTTTATTCTGCTTACTGATAAAGGAGAATATACTCTTCCTTTTATTTGTGTACGCGAGATGAATTTTATCAATTCCACACTCGGACACATCAAGAATCTTTTCCATTTTGCAAACCTTGCAAGAACAAACTGGAACGAAGCCGTCAATGTATTTTATTCCAATGATTTTTCATCGATATTAATCGGCGGCGATGCCCAGTACAAGAGCCTTTACAGAGGTTTAAGCGAAAATGTTTTAAATGAACAGAATATTGATGAATTTCTTGTTGCGATCAAGAAAAAAGACAGGATCGATTACAAACTTGAAACCAATGAGATCAAAGTTGTTAATCCCAAGTCGGAAATTGCAAAGAAGATCAAACTTACAAAAAATACCTGGGGATACGTTAACATCGATATAAAATCGGAAGGCAATTTCGTATTTATCCCATGCAATCATTTTACATGCGATGATTTTGACAACGATACACTTGAAATAGAAGTCCGTATCATTCCCGAATTTTTAAAGCAGGGACGAAATTTCGGCAAGGTATATATAGCAACAAACAAAGAAAATTTTGATATAGACATTATCTGTGACAATGAATGCAAAGACATTACGAAACACGAGAATTTTGTTTTCAGAAAAGCTCTCGACAAACTTTTGCGTCTTTATCTTGATTTCTCGCTCGACAGAATGTCGGAAGACGATTGGTGCAAGCAGAGTCTTAAGATAGCGGAGACGGTAAAGGGAACGAGAGAGCATGACCTTCTTGCAGCTCTTTTTAAGGCACAGATTTTTATAATCAGCAAAAAGGAAAGGGAAGCCGCAAGAATCCTTGACGGAGTTGATGAGGTAATCGAATCCGAAAGACTTTCAAACGAAACATACGGATATTATCTTTACATCACATCTCTTTTATCCAAAGACGCGGATATCGTAAACAGATCTTTAAAGAAGATCAGAAAATATTATGCCAAGGATATGGGCAACCCGGTTCTTTCATGGCTTATCTTATACCTTACGGAAGAATTCTATACAAGAACCGAAAAGAAATATGAATTCCTTATCGAGCAGTACAGATACGGAAACAATTCGCCGCTTCTTTATATCGAGGCATTGACCATACTTAACGATAATCCTTCGCTTCTTATAAAACTTGAAGATTACGAAGAAGCCGTACTCAGATTCGGTCTTAAGTACAAAGCCATAAGCGTTAATCTTGGCGAAAGGATTCAGTTCTTTGTATCCAGACAGAAAGAATTCAAACAGATATGGTTTGATATTCTCAAATACCAGTATTCCTATATGCCGAGCAAAGAACTGCTTAATACGATCGTTACCTATCTTTGCAAGGGCAATAAGATAGGCAGCGAATATTTCGAATGGTATTCGCTCGGAATTCAGGCGGAACTTCGTATCACGCGTCTTTATGAGTTTTACATGGATTCGCTTCCTGCCGATTACAACAAAGATCTGCCCAGAATGGTTATGATGTATTTTGCTTATCAGAACGATCTGGATTACAGAAAGAAAGCTTTCCTTTATCACAATGTTCTTACAAGAAAGGCAAAATATCCCGAAATAGCTGTTTCTTACAGAGAGACGCTTGAGGCATTTGCAAGAGAGCAGATCAAGGAAAAACACATAAACGAGGATCTTCTTTTCATCTACGGAAAAGTTATGAATCCCGATTTCGTAAACGAGGACAATGCCAACGAGTGCGTTACTCTTCAGTTTATGAGAAGGGTTAAAGTTCCGGAAGGGGTAAGAAGAGTGATCCTTCTTCATGACAAGATAATCGGAGAGCAGAGATTTACCGCTGAAAACGGACTTGTTTACTGCCCGATCTATTCGAAGGATTACTGTCTCTTCTATGAAGACATTCACGGAAACAGACAGGTTATTCCGGAAGAAAATGTTTCGGAAGCGATCCTTAACAATCCCATGCTTCTTGAGAAGATTGCACATCTTGTCAAAGACAAGATAGGTCTTATCATGTGCAG
The DNA here is from genome assembly GCA_024684055.1 of Lachnospiraceae bacterium. Classification (GTDB taxonomy): domain Bacteria; phylum Bacillota; class Clostridia; order Lachnospirales; family Lachnospiraceae; genus UBA3766. The sequence continues at coordinate 29,985 of JAIKXN010000133.1, forward strand.
GGTGGAAAGCGCATATTCGTATGATCTGATAAACGAAGACAATATATTCGATTACGAACGACTTCTTCATTCGGACGTAATTACATACACTTACAAAAAGGTAATCGTCAAAGGTCTTCTCGAATATTATTTCGACAACGATTATTATTCGGAACTCGAAGATATATTAAAGAGCGTAAAACCCGAGATATTCGAAGGTCCGGAAAAGGGTAAATTTGTTCAGATACTTGTTGCGAGAGGCATGTATGATACCGCATTTGCAATACTTGAACAGTTCGGTGTCGAGCATATCGAGATAAAGAGCATTTTAAGACTTGTATCGAGACTTCTTGAGAGAACGGATTTCGAGGAAAACGAAAGACTTATCGCATATGCGCAGTATGCATATCGTGAAGGAAAATACGACGGTAATATTTTAGCTTATCTTGAACAGCATTTCCGCGGAAGCGTCAAAGAATTAAAGTCTCTTTGCAAGGACTGCGAATCATTCGGACTCGATACATTCATCCTTGTTGAGAATATCCTTATCCAGATTCTTTTCACGAACACATTCTGCTCGGACAAGATCAAATATCTCGATCAGTTCGTCGAAATGCAGGGTTCACTCGATCTGGAAAAATCATTCCTTGCACAGTGTGCATACGATTATTTCGTAAAGGATACCGTAACGGATGATTATATTTTCGAAAGAATAGAAAGACTTCTTCTTGATAACGAAAAAGTCAACAGAGTATCGAAACTGGCTCTTTTGAAATTCTATTCGTATGTAGAAAAAGAAAACTGGAACAAAGTGCTTATCGACAGACTTATCAATGAAGAACTCGAGAAGAAAGTATGCTTCCCGTTCTTCCTTACGTTCCAGACCATAGTAAGAAATCTTCAGAGTTATACCGATTATTCTTTCGTAGAATACAGAGGCAATCCCAACGGACATGTCGTTATTCATTACTGTGTGGAACATGATGACGGTGCCGCTACCGAATACAGAAAAGAAGAGATGAGTCATTTTTACAGCGGAATATTTGTTAAATCGTTCATTCTTTTCTGCGGCGATACGGTGCAATATTACATTACCGAGGAAAATCAGAACATGGAGCAGCTTACACAGAGTTCCATTCTTACGAGAACGGAGTCTGAATCCGAAAGCAAGCCATGGAGATTTACCGCACTTAATGACTGCATTATCGCTAAACAGATGGATGATTATGCAACGGTTGAGGAAGATCTTCTCTCATATATGGAAAAAGATTTTCTTACCAGAGAACTTTTTAAAACGATTTAATGTTTAACAGTTTATCGGATAAAATGATAAAGGTATAAAAAGAGGAATATGATTTCTGATATTAAAGAAGTATTTGAAAAAATTAACAGAGACAGATTTGTTGTCGGACTTGATGTAAATGATTCGTTCGCACAGGTTTCGGTATGTAAAATTGATTCTGACAACCCTTCGACATTAAGCATTACCGAGGGTTCAGAAGAATACAATATTCCTTTGTACATGCTCAAAAGAAGAAGCGACAATACCTGGCTTTTCGGTAATGAAGCTCTCGAAGCGGAAGATGAAGGCGTGCTTGTCGACAATCTTTTCGAAAGAGCGAGAAACAAGAGTACCGTCCGGATCGACAGAGAAGAATATCTTGCAAAAGATGTTTTCCTTTTGTTCCTTAAAAAGGTTTTACTTCTTTTCCCTGTTATGGTATCACCCGACAAGATCGTTTCGCTTACAATTACATTAAAAGATGCGAATTCCGACATAATCGTGATGCTTCAGGAACTTCCTTCGCTTTTGAAGATCAATCCCGACATTCTGCATTTTGTGACATATGAAGAAAGTTTTTTCTATTACATGCTTTATCAGCCTGCAGAACTTCAGAATCACAATATTCTTCTTTATGATACATCGGGAGAGAATTTAAGATCGTATTCTCTTATGAGGAATTTCTTCAAATCTCCGGGAGTTGCATCCGTTGATGTAAAAGAATATTCAAACTTTTCATCCGACGCACCCATTCCTTATGAAAAGGGTGAGAAGGATGCACTTTTCTTAAATATTTCAACACAGCTTTGCAACTCGACGGTATATTCAGGTGTCTATCTTATCGGACAGTGCTTCTACAACGACTGGGCAGTTGAATCGCTTCAGTATTTATGCAAGGGAAGAAAAGTTTTCAAAGGAAACAACCTCTTTTCAAAGGGTGCGTGCTTTGCAGCCAAAGAAAAACTTTCTCCAAGCGGAAAAGAAAATAAGATCAAATATATCGGAAATGACAGACTTAAGGTGACGATCGGCGTCGAAACCGATGATGTTCCGAAAGAAGAAATACCTTTGATAGAAGCAGGTTCGCAGTGGTTTGAATCGATTGGAAGATGCGAACTTATCCTTAAGGAAACAGACAAGATAAATATTTATCTCTCATATATCTACAACAATTATATCGCAAGAGGAGAGATCACATTACCGGGACTTAACGTATCTAACAACAGGATAACGCGGGTATCGATCGAGGTAAAAATGATAAGCGAGGATACCGCATTATTCAAGGTATGGGATATGGGATTCGGAGAACTGTATGCTTCGACCGGAAAAGACTGGGAACAGGAATTGAAACTGGAAGGATAAAAACATGGGGAATGTTTATAAACCTTTATCATCAAAAGCAAATAAACCTTTTTTTCTCGACAGGATATGTACGCAGATATTTTCTGCGGATGAACTGATATTCTGCCTCGGAGAAAATCCCGAACTCTTAAGTGCTGATATGTTTAACAAAGATCTTGTCAGATGGCTATCTGAAGACTGCAGCGCAAACGAAATAGCGGAAATGCTTGAGAAACTCATAAGAGCGAAGGCTGATGTTATCAAGATCGTTTCAGTGCTTCTTGATAAAGCGCCTTTTGTAACCAAGGATGAAATCGACAGGATCGTTACCGTTATAAAAGAGGGAGAAGGCAGTTCGGAATTTGACAAGAGAAAAGCAAGAGGAGACTTCTTCCTTAACAAAGAGAGATACGAATATGCTATCAGAGAATATGAAACCCTGCTTTCCGGATTAAATGACGAAGAATCGGAAAGAGTCGCATCCATTTATCACAATATGGGTGTTGCAAAGGCAAGGCTTTTCCTTTTTGAACAGGCAGCTGAAGATTTTCTGAGGGCTTATGACTGCGACGAGGATCCGATTCATTATTATTCCTATATCGCAACGCTTCGTTTTACGCTTACCGACAGAGAATACATAAAGATGATCGGCGATGATGCAAAGATGAGCGAAGTTACGTTAAAACTGGAAGCCGATCTTAAAAAAGCAAAGAATGATTTCTTTGAAAGCCGCGAATATAAAGACTTTATGAGCAAAAAAGAAGAGAGTAAGGAAGCCGGAAGATATTCGTTCTGCAATTTCCTTAATACAAAGATTGAAGAAAAAAAGGAAGAATACAGCAAATACGTGTATTGATCGAAGCCTATGGGATTTTTTAAGAATCTTTTCAAAAGAAAAAAGAATATTGAAGAAGAATCCCCGTTAGATTTTCTCGAAAGTCAGATCCATGACGATGAAGAGCGCAGGAAATACGTTTCCACTGCGTTCCTTCAGATGAAGGAGATTTCATCGGATATAGACAATCTGCGCTTTGAGTACAATGTGATCACATCGTATTTAAATGACTGCGAAGAAATAGACAGACTTCCCGAAGAAATCAAACTGCCGATAGAAGATGCGGCAAATGATATTCTTACGATCAAAAGCAACAAAGAAAAATATTATCTCGACAAGCCTTTGATGGAAGACAGCGAGTATGAAAAATACGACAAGCTTTCCGATGAATTTGACGAGGTTATAAAAAAGCTTAAAGATGCCGAAGATTTTCAGCATAAGATCAAATCGGATCTAAAAAAATTAGACGGTGAAAGACAGGCCTACAATTACAGAAAACATGAAATGAATTCGATGATGAAAAATATCGTCGGAGTTTTGATCATCTCGTCGACGGCATTTGTCATCTGTATAGTCTCACTGCTTCTTCTGGCAGTTCTTCTTGATCTGAATGTAAAACTCGGATTTCTTTTGACTGTTACGATTATCTGCGTCGTATATTCCTTTTTGTTTCTTAAAGGAAACGAGCTCAGAAAAGAATCCGTTAAACTTGACAAAACGATCGTAAAGATTATTCAGTTACAGAATTCCGTTAAGATAAGATACGTAAACAACACAAATCTTCTTGATTATCTTTATATGAAATACAATACCGATTCTTCAAAAGAACTCAAGGCAGGATTCGATGTTTACGTTGAAGAAAAGCACAGAAGAGAACAGTATGAGCAGGCCAACAGAGAACTGCCGGCTGCCAAAAGAAGGCTTCTCGGACTTCTTAAGAATCTTCCGATCAGCGATCCTGTTTCATGGATACATACACCGGAAGCGCTTGTCAACAAGAATGAACTCGTTGAGATCAGGCATGAGATGATCCAGCGAAGACAGAAACTCAGAGAAAAGATTGACGAGAGCACGAAGGAAGCGGAAAGCATGAAAGACGAAATAAAGGAAATAATTAAAAGATATCCCAAGTATTCGCTTGAAATCAGAAGCATGATGAAGGATTTCGAGGATGACGAGTGACAATTTTTTTCTTGATTTTTGATACTTATTTTTTTAAAATCATTTAGTGTTTGATTTAAAGACTGAAATTTGATTTATTTAAATCTGATTTCATCAAAATCGAATCAAAGTTTTTTATTTATGGATTTACTCTGAAGCAATACTTATATTTTTTCAGTTTAAATATTTAACCAAAAGCAATAAACAATTATGAAAGGTGATAAATTATGGATACAGACAGATACGTTTCTCCGCTTTCGGAAAGATATGCATCAAAAGAAATGCAGTACATTTTTTCTCCGGACATGAAGTTCTCCACATGGAGAAAACTCTGGATTGCTCTTGCAGAGACAGAAATGGAACTTGGCCTTAAGCAGATTACTCCCGAAATGATAGCTGAAATGAAGGAGCATATCACTGACATCAATTATGATGTGGCTAAGGAAAGAGAAAAACTCGTAAGACATGATGTTATGAGCCATGTATACGCTTACGGATGTCAGTGTCCTACAGCAAAGGGTATCATTCATCTTGGCGCTACAAGCTGCTATGTCGGAGATAATACTGACATTATCGTAATGAATGAAGCTCTTAAACTTGTAAGAAAGAAACTGATAAATGTGATCAACAATCTTGCAGGTTTTGCTGAAGAATATAAAGATCTTCCTACACTTGCATTTACACATTTCCAGCCTGCTCAGCCCACTACACTCGGCAAGAGAGCGACACTGTGGATCAATGAGTTCATGATGGATTTAGAGGATCTTGATTATGTGAAGAGTACTTTGAAACTTCTCGGTTCAAAGGGAACAACAGGTACACAGGCAAGCTTCCTTGAACTTTTCAATAACGACCAGGAAACTATCGATAAAATCGATCCGATGATCGCAAAGAAGATGGGCTTTGAAACATGTTATCCCGTTTCCGGACAGACATATTCGAGAAAGGTTGATTCAAGAGTTCTTAATGTTCTCGGTGCCATTGCTTTGTCTGCAACCAAAATGAGTAACGATATCAGACTTCTTCAGCACTTAAAAGAAGTTGAAGAACCTTTTGAAAAGAATCAGATCGGTTCTTCGGCAATGGCATACAAGAGAAATCCAATGAGAAGCGAAAGAATCGCATCTCTTTCAAGATACGTTATCGTTGATACCCTCAACCCTGCAATTACTGCAGCTACACAGTGGTTTGAGAGAACACTTGATGATTCTGCAAACAAGAGACTTTCGGTTCCCGAAGGCTTCCTTGCAATTGACGGTATTCTCGATCTTTGCATCAACGTAACAAACGGACTCAAGGTTTATCCCAAGGTTATCGAGAAGAGACTTATGTCCGAACTTCCTTTCATGGCTACTGAGAACATCATGATGGATGCAGTTAAGGCCGGCGGAGACAGACAGGAACTTCATGAGAAGATAAGAGTTCTTTCCATGGAAGCAGGAAAGAGAATCAAGGAAGAGGGTAAGGATAACGAACTTCCTTCACTTATTGCAAATGAACCCGCTTTCGGTATTTCCGAAGAGGAGATAAAAGAAATCTTAAAGCCCGAACTTTATACGGGAAGAGCATCAATTCAGGTAGATAACTATTTGAAGAATTATGTAAACCCTGTTCTTGAAGCAAACAAAGATTTACTGGGATTATCATCTGAGATTAACGTATAGTGTTATGTTAACCTGTTTGATTTTGTAATCTTTGTATTATGTCAACTAATTTGATGGCAATATATTTTAAATTCTCTATATATTAATGAGGGTTTGGAATTATGTAAACTAATATATTTTTCATCTTAATTTTATAAACTATACACTTCCGCGATACAGCGATAGGAGCGAAAGGTAGTATTAAAAATACGGAGGATATTTTATGAAATATTTCGGAACAGACGGTTTCAGAGGAAGAGTAAATGAAACTCTGACAGTCGATCATGCAATTAAAATCGGTAAATTTCTTGGTTATTATTTTTCAAACACACTCGGTAATGTAAGATGTGTAATCGGTAAAGATACAAGAAAATCCGGATACATGTATGAATACGGTCTTGTTGCGGGACTTACTTCGACAGGTGTTGATGTTTCACTTCTTCATGTTACAACAACTCCTTCAATTTCTTACATTACAAGAACAGAGAAATTTGATTTCGGTATCATGATTACCGCAAGCCATAACCCTTATTATGACAACGGTATCAAGGTTATCGACAGAGACGGTTTCAAGATGAGCGACAAGATTCTTGAACTCGTTGAGGAATATATTGACGGTAAGGTTGAAATCGAACTTGCAAAGAACGAAAAGATCGGACGTGCTTCCGATTATATCCAGGGACGTAACAAGTATATTTCATATCTTGCTCAGATTCCCACACATTCATTCAGAGGATACAAAGTCGGCCTTGACTGTGCAAACGGTGCATCTTTCATGATTGCAAAGAATGTATTCGATATGCTCGGTGCTGAAACATTTGTTATCAATAACCAGCCTGACGGTCTTAATATTAACAGAGACTGCGGTTCGACTCATATCGAATCACTTCAGAAACTCGTAAAAGAAAAAGGTCTTGATATCGGATTCGCATTCGACGGTGACTCCGACAGATGTCTTGCTGTTGACGAGAACGGTGAAATCGTTGACGGTGATATGATCATCTATATTTACGGATGTTACCTCAAAGAAAGAACTCAGCTTGTAAAAGATACAGTAGTTACAACGGTAATGTCCAATATCGGACTTACAAAGGCTCTTAATGCCAAAGGCATTAAGAATGTTCAGACACCCGTAGGTGACAAATATGTTTCTGCGGAAATCCAGGCAGAAGGATATTCGGTAGGCGGTGAGCAGTCCGGTCATGTTATCTTTAACAAGTATGCTACAACAGGAGACGGTATCCTTACAGCAATCAAGGTTCTTGAAATCTGTATCGAGAAGAAGTGCACATTATCTTCACTTGTTTCCGATGTTACAATTTTCCCTCAGCTCCTTATCAACGTAAGAGTTGAGAAGATGGAAGAAGTCCTTGAAAGACCCGAACTCAAGGAAACTACTGACGGAATCCTCGCCAAACTCGGCGATACGGGAAGAATCGTTCTTCGTAAATCAGGAACGGAACCTCTTGTAAGAATTATGGTTGAAGCTCAGACAGACGAAGAGTGCGAGAAGTATTGCAACGAAATCAAAGACAAAGTTCTTGAGTTGTCCGATATGTTAAAGTAATGAAATAGGGGGACGGGGTTTCTAATTCAAAAAGAAAATGAATGACCTTAGTTGGTTCTCCGATTCAAAAAAACACAGTGTGCGGGTTCCCCGATTAATAAAGAAAATGAATTCAGGAGATGTGTTTCCGGATACAAAATCAAAAGTCTCGGTCAGCCGGGACTTTTTTAACAAAAAATAAAATTAAAGCATATTAGACTTGAATAATTACATGTATTTGTGGTTTAATTGATATGCGGTTTTTAACGCAAAATAAATATTTCCAAAAGGAGGAAACGGATATGGACTATCGAAGTAGCAATACCGACGCGGGCGCAGACCGAACGTGTGGAAGCGAAGACATTTTCGTTTCCTTTTACATGTTATAAATAGAACAAATCTGCATTTATTTTTTCTTGTGTAAAAACAGGTTTTGTTTTATTCGGGAGTCTGACCTGCATCGGTTACTCATCAATAAGCATTTATATGCTTTAGTTTAAGGAGGAAGACCGATGGCAGAAACAAAAGATGTATCAATCATTGTAAGCACACTGCTTACACTTCTTGAAGAGAAAAAATATCCAACAATCAAAGAAATACTGGTGACGATGAATCCCGCTGATATAGCTGCTGCATTCGAAGAGATGGATGAGAGCAGGCTTCCTGTTTTGTTTCGTCTGATACCCAAGGAAGCGGCTGCAGAAACATTCGTTGAAATGGAATCCGATCTGCAGGAACTTCTTATCAGAGGTTTTTCGGACAGTGAACTTAAGGAAGTGCTCGATGAACTATATGTCGATGACGCGGTAGATATCGTCGAGGAAATGCCTGCAAATGTTGTAAAGCGTATTCTTGCACAGGCTGATCCGGAGATGAGAAAGGATATCAATGAAATCCTCAGATATCCCGAGAATTCCGCCGGCTCGGTTATGACGACAGAATATATAACACTTCGTCCCGATATGACTGTAAAGGAAGCAATACTTCGTATCAGACGTACCGGATTCGATAAGGAAACCATATATACCTGTTACGTAACATCATACAGCAAACTGATTGGTTTCCTGACTGTAAAAGACCTTTTGCTTGAGCAGGATGAAGACACACTGATTAAAGAAATCATGGATCAGAATGTTATCTTTGCCAATACGCATGATGACCGGGAAGAAGTTGTACAGATGCTTTCAAAATATAACTTCATAGCGCTTCCCGTTGTTGACTCGGAATTGAGACTGGTCGGTATCGTAACATTCGACGACGCCATGGATGTCATGGAAGAAGAGGCTACCGAGGATATCGAAATCATGGCAGGTATGACACCCAGTGACAAGACTTATCTTAAGTCTAATGTTCTGGATCTGTTCAGACACCGTATACCATGGCTTTTGCTTTTGATGGTATCGGCTACTTTTACGGGTATCATCATGACGAAGTTTGAAAATGCACTTGCCGCGCAGGTTGTTCTTGCGGCATTCATTCCGATGCTGATGGATACGGGCGGTAACTCCGGTTCGCAGTCGTCAGTTACGATTATCCGTGCTTTGTCACTCGGTGAACTTGAATTCGGAAATCTTATCGGTGTTATCTGGAAAGAATTAAGAACAGCGGTCCTTTGCGGTACAGCACTTGCTACTGCCTGTTTTGTAAAGATCATGCTCGTTGACAGACTGATAATGCATAATCCGAATGTAACACTGCTTGTTGCACTTACTGTCTGCCTTACAATGATTCTTACCGTAATGGTCGCAAAGGTTATCGGATGTACGCTTCCCATGGTAGCGAAGAAACTCGGATTTGACCCCGCAGTAATGGCTTCGCCTTTCATTACAACCATGGTCGATGCGATTTCGCTTCTGGTTTATTTCGGAATGGCAAATGCATTGCTTTTCTAAAAATGTGTTAAACAGTTTTAATAAAGAATTTAGTACTTATTGTATAATCAGTTATTAGGGTGATAAACATGAGAATTGGAATGGGATATGACGTTCATCGTCTTGAAGAAAACAGAGATATGATAATCGGCGGAGTTAAGATTGATTATGAAAAAGGATTGCTTGGTCATTCAGACGCCGATGTTCTGACTCATGCGATTATGGATGCAATACTCGGTGCTGCCGGAGAAGGAGATATCGGTCTTCATTTCCCCGATACTTCAGGTGAATTCAAGGATATTTCCAGTATTGTTCTTTTAAAGAGAGTTAAAGAAATCATAGAAAAAGACGGATACAAGATCGGAAACATCGATGCAACCATTATTGCACAGGCACCAAAAATGAGACCTCATATCGATGAAATGAGAAAGATCATTGCCGGTACTTTGGAAATTGATTTAAGTCAGATTAACATTAAGGCAACAACAGAAGAACATCTTGGCTTTACGGGCCGCGGAGAAGGAATTGCTGCAGAAGCGATATGCCTCCTTTTATAAAGATGTAATTCAAAATAAACAGAGATCAGGAAATAAAAATGGAAGTTGAATTAAGAGTAGAGGGCAGAAATCTCGTATTTGCCGCAAAAGAAAAAGATCAGGTAATATCCACACTGTCGCTGACTCCCGATATCGGAGGAGACGGTACCACCATTTACCAAATCAGAAATGCTTTTACAAAGGGATTATACAGACGAAGAGGATATATGGATGCGATACTTAAAGAAGTATTCGCGTGCATGCAGTCCGAGAATGAAGCATTTGTTTTTCTCGGAACAAGAGAACCGCATATTTTTAAGAAATACGGATTTGTAAATATCGTAAAACCGCAGGATCCGTTCCCTGATACTCTCGGAAGAATAATAGATGTAAAATCTTTTTTAAACTTCTTTGAGAGCGAGCATGAATTTGTTTTATCGCTTCGTATCCATGATGAAATGCTTCCTGAAAATGACGGAGTTTACATGGTTCACTGCGGACCTGAAGGCGGAAGATTAAACTCTGTTAAAATAGCCAATCCTCTGATGACCAACGAACAGGGAGAGAAACTTGCAAGCGAAGCAAGCGTTGATGTTGCTGATTTGATCCAATTTGGATTCGGACTCAAAGAAGCAAAAGATGCATTTAAGATTACGGTTAAAATGAAAGAAGAAGAAATCTGTGGCAGATTAAACGAACTTAAATTCAAGCAGTCTGTGTAAATCAAAATACAAGCAGAATCGACGAGCTGTATGGCGGTAAGATTACCGTTGTCCGGCTCGTTTTGACTATACCTAATCCCATTGATTTCGTAAAGAACTATGATAAATTTGTGCCAAGGGGCTTAAGTGCTCCTTGGCATATTATACGAGGAGCGATCATGGAATATATCCGGGTAACAAAAGATAATATCGAAAAAGAGCATATTTGCTGTGCAATATCTAATAATACGGATGTTCAGGTTTCTTCTAAAAAAGCATGGCTTTCGGAGAGGTTTGATGAAGGACTTGTTTTCCTGAAGAGCGTGGAACGCGGAAAGTGCTTTATCGAATACATCCCAGCGGAAAACGCATGGATACCGATTGAGGCTGACAGGTATATGTATATTGACTGCCTGTGGGTGTCTGGTTCTTTCAAAGGTCATGGATATTCTACTGATTTACTTACTGCCTGCATCGAGGATAGTAAGGAAAAGGGGAAAAAAGGGCTTTGTATTTTATGCGCTGCAAAGAAGAAGCCGTTTTTGGCTGATCCTAAGTTTCTTAAGTACAAGGGATTTGTTGTGGGTGATGAAGCTGACAATGGTATTCAGCTTTGGTATCTGACGTTTGATGAGAAAGCGAGTACACCACGATTCAAAGAATGCGCCAAACATCCGCATATAGATGAGAAGGGATATGTTTTGTACTATACAAGCCAGTGTCCGTTCAATGCGAAGTATGTGCCTGTCTTGGAGCAGACGGCTAAAGAGAATGATATTCCGTTCCGGGCGATTCATATAGAGAGCAGGGTTGAAGCACAGAAGGCTCCCACTCCGATTACGAATTATGCGTTGTTTTATGATGGGGAATATATTACAAATGAGCAGATGAATGATAAGAAATTCCTGAAACTTATCGGAAAGTGATATTCAACAGAA
>JAIKXN010000136.1 GCA_024684055.1 Lachnospiraceae bacterium
CTTATATAGCGCGGATTTAGCCATGACGCGCAGGTAGCCTGCGAACAGTGGTGAAAAACGATGATTACCGCACAGAATCCGAGGAAACATTTTGTATCGTTTAAAGACATGTTCTCTTCATTCCATGTCTTTTTCTTCATAAATTTTACGCCAAAAAATAAAAGAATGGCTAAAGCAATATACCAGACAGCTATCATTATAAGCCTCCGCAAAGGGTTTCATAAAAATCCCGCAAGTGCCGTAAACACTTGCGGGACGGTTTCTTTTTTATATTTTTTATTAGAAATCACATGATCTCGGTGTTCTGGGATAAGGTATTACGTCACGAATGTTTTCAACGCCTGTAAGATACATAATGAGACGTTCAAATCCCATACCAAAACCTGAGTGAACGCATCCGCCGTATCTTCTTGTATCGAGATACCAGTCAATGCCTTCCTTGTCCACTCCCATCTCATCCATTCTTTCGATGAGCTTGTCGAGATTCTCTTCTCTCTGGCTTCCTCCCATAAGTTCGCCTGCCTGAGGAACTAAAAGGTCAACTGCTGCAACAGTCTTGTTATCGGGATTAACCTTCATGTAGTAAGCCTTGATATCCTTGGGCCAGTCTGTAACGAAGACGGGGCCGTGGAAATATTCAACGATGTATTTTTCATGCTCTTTTGCGATATCCTCGCCGTAATCGGGATCGAACTCCCACTTAACGTCGGCTTTCTTTAAGATATCGATAACATCATGATGTTTGATTCTTGTGAACTTCGCATTTACGATGTCGTTAAGCTTGTCTTTAAGTCCTTTTGAAACGAACTTGTCGCAGAAATCGATTTCTTCGGGACATTTTTCGCAAACGTATTTTACTACGTACTTTAACATTTCCTCTTCGATATCCATAAGTCCTTCGAGGTCGCAGAATGCCATTTCAGGCTCGATCATCCAGAACTCATTTGCATGTGTCTGTGTGTTCGAGTTCTCTGTTCTGAATGTAGGTCCGAATGTGTAAATATCACCGAATGCCATCGCGAATGTCTCGCCCTGAAGCTGTCCGGAACCCGTGATAAATGCCTGCTTGCCGAAAAGATCTTTATTGAAATCAACTTTTCCGTCATCCGTAAGCGGAAGGTTGTTCATGTTAAGAGTTGTGATCTTAAACATCTGATCGGAGCCTTCGCAATCCGCACAGGTAATGAGAGGCGTATGAACATAGAGATAACCTCTCTCCTGGAAGTAGCTGTGAATGGCCATTGCAGCAACGCTTCTTACTCTGAATACCGCACTGAAAAGGTTTGTACGGGGACGAAGATGTGCTACTGTTCTTAAATATTCCCTTGTATGTCTCTTGGGCTGAATGGGATAATCCTCGGGACAGTCGCCCAAAAGCTCGACGCCTGATGCCTTGATTTCAAAGGGCTGCTTGTTTTCGGGTGTAAGTACGAGTGTACCCACAACCTTTACGCTTGCACCGACGCCGATTTTAGAGATGTTATCAAAATTATCGAGATTCTGCTCGTAAACTACCTGTAAATTTTCAAAGAAAGAACCGTCATTAATATTCAGAAATCCAAACTGTGACTGGGCTCTGTTTGTACGTACCCATGCACACACGGTTACTTCTTTTGAAGCATAATCGGCTGTTTTTACAAACAACTCTCTGATTTTTGTTCTCATCTCTTTTTCCTCCTAGAAATAAACTATGTTGCTATGTTAACATCTTTTATGAATATTTCAAGCATTATTTGGCAAAAAAACACATTAATTCGTAATAACAAAGCCGTATTCTTCCAGCAATTTTCTGAATTCAACCGAAGTTCCGAAGCCTTCAAGTATTATTCTTCTTCTGGAATACCCTTTATCCAGTCTTACAAGCCAGTATCTGAAGCCTTCCTCATCCGGTTCTCTTCCGAAAAATGAAGCATACAGATCCGTCAGAAATTCTTCATCGCTTCTGTTTCTGTTTAAATATTCCTGAGAATTAAGGAAGCCCGTTGCTATAACACTGGCGGGATCGTAAACGTTCTCCTGCCCCGAATTAGGTTCTTTTCCGGTCATTATTGCGGTTTTCCAGTAATCAATTTCCCACTTTGCAACTTCTTTTCTGTCAAGTGCTTTGTCATATAATCTTACTACATACGCTTCAACTTTTGCTTCATCAATATTGTCTCT
>JAIKXN010000174.1 GCA_024684055.1 Lachnospiraceae bacterium
AAGAATAATCATGTGCAGGCTTTTATAAGACTTGCCGTTCCGTTTCTTTTCTTCTTCTGTGCTTCAGCATTCATGACGAAAACGGATATTAATTCGATGAAATATGCGATCGAGATGTTCTTTGATCATGGTGGTGCTCTGATAGTGTGTGTAACCGGAATACTCATCCACTTTATAATGGGCTTTGTATCGTCCAAAACAAACTGGGGGAAAAAATACTAAGTACAGGGATTAAAATTGGGAGGAGTAGAATTTTAAAAGGAGACCATCTGGTCTCCTTTTCGGGTTTTTAACCTATCAATTCTTTTATATTATTTTCATCTGCTTCCGGCAGCAACTTCTTAAACTGCTTCATTATCCTTTCATACGACTCTTCCGGTTCGCGTTTATAAGCTGAGCAGCACAGCTTCTTTCCCCAGTAATTATCTGCGATATCATAACGGCAGTTTCCTCATCCGAATTCCTCGCCGGATTTGCGTACACTGTACTCATAATTAACGGGAACAACATAGGTCTGCATCTGAAGTCTGGTTATAACGGTCTCAAAGCCTTTGTTGCCACCCCTTCTTGTAATTCAGATCATCTTTTATATTCTTGGTAAGAGATAGAAAACTTCTTAGAAAAAAATCGTAGTTGCGGCAAAAACGAGATAATGCCACAATATCTGTAAGACGGGTGGATAGTGGAGGTGTTTTCCGAGAGGAGAATACTGTTAATTCTTGATGAAGTGTGCGATAAGAGAATATAATTGAGCGTAATCAAGAAAATCAAAATTTAATTACAATTAATTGATCAAAAAATGCAAAAAATAAACAAAATGTTTAATCTTTTGAAAATTATTTATCAAAATATCAATAATTGGATTTATGCAATGTGGATAATCGTGTTGATAAAATGTTTATAATTGAGAAAAAGAGAAAAACAAGTGATTATGAGATGGTTTCTGGCTTTGTTTATTTGTTGATGATTTCTTGTCGTTTATTTTTCGAGGGCTTATATTGACTATGTATTTTTTGAGTGGTAGTATGCTAATTGAGAATAATAAATAAGTATTTCTAAATGAGGTTTTTGTATGAACTTTAATTTTGATTGGAATTATGTCTCGGCGGGGGCGCCATATGTAACTATAAGTGAATTAGGTATTGGTTTTAATACACCTGCAATTGCGCTATTGAAGAATCCTGAGGAGGTTATAGTGGGTTTTGACGAAGAGAAACTGGCAATAGGTGTTAAGGATGCACAAGGTATGGAAGATGTTAAACCCTATAAGTTCTATAGCCGCCTAAATCATGGTTGGATTAGAATTGGTTGTAAAGATTTTGTGAAATATCTTTCTAAGATTTCTGGGATTCAGTTTTCTCCAGCAAAGAAGTATATTGCTCAACTGGATGAGGAAAAGAAGGTGTTGTACATAACTTTGAAAGATGGAAAGGAGGATAATGAAGACGCAGACACATAAAAACAAAAGCACATCATAACTACTGCGAATAGTTAAGATGCGCTTGAGTCACGTGCTATAATGAGCACAAGTAAACCTTTTTCATTATAGCACATCCGTGACCCTTTTCAAGAAAAAGTAACCACGGGTGTATTTTTGTGCCCAAAATTAAAGTTTTACGCAGAAAGAGAGGCTGTGCGTAATGAAAAATTTAATGGATTTTTTTAATATTATTGACAAATTGACCTTATATCTAAAAGAAAAAGAGTTTTCATTTACGGAAGAAGGTTATCCGTTGTTTTCAAAGGAGATGTTTCTTTCCGAAAAACCGGAGTTAATTGTTCCTGTGTATCAAAGAAAAAATCGAAGAGTGACTAACAAAAAGAAAACGCTGATAGCATTTTACTGCGGAGATGAGCATATATATCGGCGAATAGTTAATTTACCCGAGGAAATCGAGGAATATCTGCCATATATGGGGGTGATAGGTTGTGATGTCACCGTTACAAAAGATATGGAGATTGAATGGCAAAGAGCAATTATATTGTTGAACTTATTGGTAATGGCTGTTTTTGCTGCAAACGGGATTAAGGTAGTTCTTAATACAAGAATGGGGAGCAGTGAAACGAAAGACATGTTTAAGTTTTTTCCAAAAGGTATCACAATAGCTTCTGGGTTTAGAGGTGGAACCAGAAAGTGTTT
>JAIKXN010000179.1 GCA_024684055.1 Lachnospiraceae bacterium
GGGCCCGAGTGAAAAAGGGGGATGAATAAATGGCAGCATCAGTAACCGGTAATTACAGAAATGTATTTAAGGAAATCGGAAAAACCGATGAGGAGATCAAAGAAAAAATAGAGAAAGCCGTTCAGACTTTCTTTTATGATGAGAATGAAAAAATCTATTCCGCGGCGGGCGACGACATGGGATATTTAACCGATACGGGAAATAACGATGTCAGAACCGAAGGCATGTCTTACGGAATGATGATGTGCGTTCAGCTCGACATGAAGGAAGAGTTCGACCGCATCTGGAAGTGGGCCAAAACATATATGTATATGGACAAAGGACCCGGAGCAGGTTATTTCGCGTGGTCCTGTCAGACCGACGGAAAAAAGAATGCAAACGGACCGGCACCGGACGGCGAAGAATTTTTTGCAATGGCTTTATTCTTTGCTTCTCACAGATGGGGAGACGGCGAAGGCATTTTCGAATACAGCAGGGAAGCACGTGAAATTCTTGATGCGTGCCTCCACAAGGGTGAAAGAGGAAGAGACGGATATCCCATGTGGAACAATGACAACTATCAGATACTGTTTGTTCCGGGAAGTCCTTTTACGGATCCTTCATATCATCTGCCGCATTTCTATGACCTGTTCGCAAAATGGGCTAACGAGAGAGACAGGGATTTCTGGATCCGTGCGGCAAAAGCGAGCAGGGAATATTTGGTAACGGCCTGTCACAAAGAAACGGGCCTTTGCAGCGAATATGCGAAATTTGACGGTTTGCCAATGACGAAGAAACTTCCCTGGGGATTTTTCGGAAACTTCTTTTCCGATGCCTACAGAACCGCAGCAAACATAGGGCTTGATGCTGAGTGGTTCGGCGAAGACGCAGGTCAATATGCCGTTCCTTTGAAAATGATGAAATTCTTTGGCACCGACCTTGAAGCGGTGCGCTGCGAATACGAAATCGACGGAACTCCGACGGATCGCCCCGTACTTCATCCGCTCGGACTTCTTTCCACAATGGCGCAGAGTGCTCTGGCAATTCCTTACAGCGAAGACGAGGACAGCGACTTCGCAACGGCAAAGCAGTGGGTGGAGTGGTTCTGGAACCAGCCCATGCGTAAAGGCGTCAGAAGATATTACGATAACTGCCTTTACATGTTTGCATTGCTTGCGCTTTCGGGAAATTACAGGATTTGGTAATTTATTCTGTTCTTTTCAATAATACGGATGGTTTGGGCGGCTTTGTTTATGAAGCCTGAAAAGTCAGAACTTTTATAAAAGAAACAAATAATGATCCGGGAGCGTCCGGCCGCGTTACATCCGATAACACGGCCGGCGATTTGTTATCAGTGGAAAAAAGAAGGGATTACTGAGAAAAATTTAAAAGTAATCGGGAAGAAAAACTCTGTTAAAGAAGAAAAAAGAAACCGCAATAAAGAAGAAAACAAGATATTAGAAATCGGAAAACAAGAAATAATAAGAAATAACATCGAAAATATTAAATAATTTATCAGAGGGGGTTGTTATGAAAAAGTTTGAGGAAAAAATCTGGCAGGAAGGTGAGTATGATTACAGTGCTGCATACGGCTTTGTTCCGAATATACATGCTTATCTTCACGATGATGACGAAGAAAGAGACTGTATGCTGGTAGTTCCCGGCGGTGCATACTGCATGGTGGTTCCACCCGAAGGAAATGTTCCGGCACTTGAGTTTTACGAAAAAGGCATGAATGTTTTCGTGCTTACATATACTACGGATATTACGACATCGTTTCCTCTTAAGAAACAGCCACTTAACGATATAGCGCGCGCGGTTCGTTTTATAAGGAAAAGAGAGAACGCATACAGAATCGCGGGAAAGAAATTCTTTGTCTGCGGTTTTTCTGCGGGAGGTCATGTCTGTGCGAGCCTTGCAGTTCATTATATGGATGTTGAGGAAAAGAATCCCGAATACGCGTCTGTTTCCTGCAAGCCCACAGGTGCGATCCTTTGCTACCCCGTTATCACATCGGGAGAGTTTTCGCATGAGTTTTCTTTTGTTTCTCTTTTGGGGAAAGATGCATCAAAAGAAGAAATGGAATATTTTTCGATAGAAAAACAGGTAACAAAAGAAACGGTTCCCTGCTTCATCTGGCAGACTGCAACCGACGATCTCGTTCCCGTTGAAAACAGTTATCTTATGGCAAAAGCACTCAGGGAAAAGGGAGTACCCTTTGCTCATTACGTTTTCCCGACGGGATTCCACGGACTCAGCGTCCCTACTGCCGACTTTTTTGCCGGCAAATTCGAAGAGTACACGATGGACCAGGTTTTCCGTGCGGTTAAAGCCGTAAAAGAAGGAAAGGGAATCGAAGTATCCGAACAAAGATGCGAGGAACTTAAAGTTCAGTTTGCCGACAAGCCTGAGAATCAGGAAAGCGATTCGAACGGAAACGGCGGATCTCAGTTTAGCGATGCAGATCCTCTGACTTTATTTAAAGATGTAAGAATGTGGCCGGATCTGGCCATGGAATGGATGGGCAGATTATAGGCCCGGCAAAAGGGGGTTATTTATGAGACTTGGAACGTCATCGCCTCTTTCGCACAGAACGGCGAAGGAATGGGCAGAAAATCAGATCAAACTCGGATGCAGAGCGGTTGTATTTCCACTTGACTGCACGGCTTCCCGCGAACTTATAGATGAGTACAAAAACGCGGCCGAAGAGAATGATATTCTTATTGCCGAAGTGGGAATATGGCGAAATCCCGTGTCTCTTAATCCCGAAGAAGCAAAGAAAAACACGGATTACTGTGTGGAGCAGTTAAAGCTCGCAGATTATCTTCATGCGAGATGTGCCGTAAATGTTGCAGGTTCCCGGGGCGAGAGATGGGACGGACATTATAAGGCCAATTTCTCAAAAGAAACCTGGAACAAAATTGTCGACAAGACAAGAGAGATCATCGACAGGGCTGAAATTGAAAACACGTTCTTTTCGCTTGAACCCATGCCCTGGATGTATCCGACCGGACCGGAAGAATATCTTAAATTAATAGAAGAAGTTGATCGCGAAAGATTCGCCGTGCATCTTGACGGCATCAATATGATCAATTCCGCGGAGAGATATTTCAATGCCGAAGAATTTCTGGACAAGTGCTTCGATCTCCTCAAAGATAAAATAAGAAGCTGTCATGTAAAAGACGTTCACCTTAAGGAAGAATATACTTTTCAGCTGGAAGAGTGCGCACCCGGACTCGGCGAGTTTCCCATTTTACATTATGTAAAAAGAATAAACGCGATCGACAGGGATATGCCGGTTATTCTTGAGCACCTTAATACGGATGAAGATTACATTAAATATATGAATTACCTGAAGGAATTGCTGGCGGGTGAGTATTGAGAAAATACAGTGAGTCAGAGACAGGAAAAAATCCTGTTTTAAATATACGGAAATGATTTAGAGAAGAGTATGGTCGAATCGGGGTTGAGGAGGTTACATTATGGAATATACAAGAATAAGCGATGCGAATGTTATCACAAAGCAGTACATGGACTCTATTCTTTTTGAACAGAGACTTATAGATTCAAAGGTTGCAAGTACGGAATGCGAACTTTTCGGCGAGAAGTGGAGCATGCCGGTTGTAACACCCGCTTTTTCGCATCTGGGAAATTACAGCGGGAGAGAACTTAACGGACTTGAGGAATATTCTCAGGCAGCGCGTGATCTGAACATGCTTAATTTCTGCGGAATGATGGAAAATGACATGTTCGGTCGAATCGCAAAAATAAATCCCAAAACAATCCGTATAGTCAAACCTTATGCAGATAACGGAAAAGTAAGGGATCAGATGGAGTACGCCAAAGAAGTCGGTGCGTTCGGAATCGGAATGGATATCGACCACATTTTCGGTGAAACAGGCTACGATGTGGTAATAGGAGAAGAGATGGCTGCACAGTCATCGGAAATGATCGCTTCTTATATAGAAACATACAAACTTCCTTTTACGGTTAAAGGTGTCCTCAGCGTGGAAGATGCCGTTAAGTGCGCGGAGCTTGGAGCAAAGGCCATAATTGTCAGCCATCATCACGGAAGACTTCCTTATGCTATTCCGCCCATGATGATTTTACCCGAGATAAAAGAAGCTCTGGCCGGAAAAGATGTTGAGATTATAGTGGATTGCGGAATCGAAAGCGGTTCAGATGTTTATAAAGCACTCGCACTTGGCGCAGATGCTGCGGCCCTCGGCCGTTCAATGCTTCCTTCTTTGGAAAAGGACGGCGTACCCGGTGTCGAGAAATTCTTTACGAAAGTAAAAGATGAATTAAGATTTGTGATGAGCGCTACAGGTTTTGAGAAACCTGAACAAATAGATGACTCAGCACTATATCTTTAATTTTTTCTGGCAATTCTATATTAATATTATTCATAATCTACCTTTTAAGATTATTTATACCGTATTTATCGTTGGCGAGTTTCTCGTGGAAAACACCGGTGATTATTTTAAAAACCTCATCTGAGGACTTATTAAGTTCGTATTTATCCATAAATTTCTTAAGGATAATGTCTTTGTTTTTTCCGCCTTTAATATTGCCGCAAATGAAGCGTCTTTTGGGGGCAAAAATATTTTTTTTAAATTTTTAAAAAAAGTTGTTGACATTGGCAAATTGAAATGATACTATAGACAAGCACTGTTCAAAAAGCAAGTGCACAGAACCTTGACAAATAAACAGCAATGCAACCCTGAAACAATTCTAAAATCGGTTAAAAACCGAAGAGTAATTTCAGAGAAAGACAAACCTTAAACAAGTAAACGTTAAGAATAAGCTAAGCAGTTTATTCTAAGGCGGATT
>JAIKXN010000184.1 GCA_024684055.1 Lachnospiraceae bacterium
TTCCTCGGAATAATGTCCGCCAGAATTATCACACATCTTACTCCGGACAATTCATATCTCAGTTTATTGTTTTAAAAGATAGAGATAAAGAATCTCAAAGGAACAGAGTGTCGTGCATAAACGAAAATTCGAAAGAACTTCGGGTAAAAAATGAGAAGAATAATGCTTCGAGTGTCGTATGACGGAACGGACTTTTGCGGCTGGCAGGTCCAAAACGAAATGCGAACTGTTGAGGGAGAACTGAATAAAGCAATAAACGAACTGACCGGCGAAGACATTGAAGTAATCGGCGCAAGCCGTACGGACTCGGGAGTTCATGCAAAAGGCAATGTGGCTGTGTTTGACGCCGAATCCACCATTCCCGCAGAAAAGTTTATGTATGCAATTAATTCGCTTTTGCCGGACGATGTCACGGTCGTTGAATCAAAAGAAGTTGATATCGATTTTCATCCCAGACACTGTCGAAGCGTAAAAACTTACGAGTACAGGATTTATACATCAAGAATAAACAATCCTCTTAAAAGAAGATTTGCTTTTAGATTCCCCACCGAACTCGATGTGGAAAAGATGGACGAGGCGGCAAAATACTTAATCGGAGAGCATGATTTCAAGAGTTTTTGCTGCGTAAGGACACAGGCAGAGACCACAATCCGCGAGATTATCTCGGCAGATGTGTATAGAGATGATGAAGATATTGTCATAAGAGTCACCGGGGCGGGCTTTTTATACAATATGGTTAGAATAATCGCAGGCAGCCTTATGGAAGTCGGATCCGGCAAATACGAACCGGTCCACATCAAAGAAGTTTTGGAAGGCACCGACCGCACCCTCGCCGGTCCCACCGCTGAACCGCAGGGACTGATGCTTGTGAATATTGAGTTCTTATGAGATTTGACATCGTAATCGAGAATGATTAGAAAATTAAAAGTGCAAATACAGGTAAATGTATTTGCACTTTTTTATGTATTATTTTATCTTGTGAAATTTATGCCCAAGGATCAGCGGCTGCAGGAGTCCTGATATCAGAAAGAGCAAGGTTTTCGACCATAAACCACTGGTTTGTGCTGGGTTTTAATCTGCACTTGATCTGTCTGGGTGAATCAGCTCCCGTTGAATCCATATGAAGGGTAGCCCATCCGGCTTCGGGATAACTGTAAGGATTATCGTAAACGGTAATCTTTAAAGGCTCTGTGGGGATGTAGTTATTCTGAGGTGACGAACCTTCAAAAAACGAACGTACTACATAATCCTTGCCCTGAAGTCTGTCTCTTAAGAACTGTTTTTGATATTCATTAACTGGGTCCGGACCTTTAAGGAAGTTAAGCATCTCTATTGTTGCATTAACGTCATTTGTGTAGTTTAACAATACAAGCATTGTAAGTGCACATGTCTTGAAAGGCGTGGATAAATCACTTTCGGGAAGAGCTTTTAATTCCTCAACACTTCTGGGAATTGTTGTAAAAGTAAAAGTCTCTCTCTTTTTTGCCGCTTCATTGATTGCTCCGGATACAGCATTGCTGACAGCACCGGAAACAGCACTTTTTGCAATTGAATCAAATAATCCCATAAAAATTCCTCCAATACATTTGATATGGATATTGTATCATTTATTGCCGTTTATCTCAATTTGTTATAAATAATTAATTTCGAACCAACAATAATTTCTCTTTAACAGCATCTTCAATAAAACTGTTTAAGCTTTGATTATGTTCAATTGCATATATAGCCGCCTGCCTGTGAGTCTCACTGCTTAAACGAACATTAAAACTTCCTTTATAAGCGGTTTCAGGCTTTATTCCATCCTTTAAACAGGAATCCAAATATTCATCAACAGCGGCCTGAAAATCTTTAATCAATTCAGAAGCATTAGTGCCTTCATAGGAGATCAGGGATTGAATTCCTTGAACTTTCCCAAAGAAAACTTCATCTTCCTGAGAAAACTCAACACTACCGATATAACCTTTATAAGTGATGGTATTTTTCATATATTGCCCTCCTGTA
>JAIKXN010000185.1 GCA_024684055.1 Lachnospiraceae bacterium
TCTTTCAGGGAATGCAGGGAATATTCTGGGAAGCATATCAGCCTGGATCTGTGTAGCGACACTTAACTCGGCACCGATACGCTCTTTTTCCTGCTCTGCTTTTTTAGCTTCTGCTGTCCACTTAACGGAGGAGAATATCTGTAAATATTCAACTACGAATAATATGCAAACTGTCAAAAACAAAGGTACAAAAAATGCGTCTGTCGGAAGAATTCCCTTTGCTGTAGAAACAATGGTTATAACATAAAAGCCGATTACTGAAAAAGCCGGTGCTATCAGATACTTTTTCATCTGGCCTTCTGCATGAATAAGCATGTCCTTAAACTTCTTTCTGAGAAGCAACACATAAAGAATACCTATTATAGTTAATACAACAATCTTCAATCCTGAGAAGAAAATAATATTTCTTACCGTGTAAGGTCCCATTACAGGATCAAACATGCCTAAGGGGCCGCCGATAATCTGATCCGTCGTTCCGCAGAAAAGGAAAATGGAAACACTGGATGCCAGAGACATTGTCATGCCTGTGAATGCCTTATTTTCCAATGTATCCTGATACAAAAGAATTAAAACAACAACAAGTATAATACATTGACCAATTGCATTCATTACATCCACCATCGGATTAATCATATAACTGATGAATACAAGTGCAAAGTCAAACAGAAAACCAATCAGGCATCCGATTATCATCTTGGCCTTGGGATATTTGGGCGTAAGCGTTAACGCAGACATTATCAGGCAAAAAATGAATGCTATAACCGCCGAAAAACTCCATAATAAAATTATTGTCAAACTCATGCAATACCTCCTTCAAATAGTCCGAATTCATCCAGTACCTGAAGGTACTTTGTCAGATAAATATCGGTAATTTCGCCCCATACCAGTCCTGAGTTTTTTATTATTCCGTCAGTGAAATTCTGACGTGTAACCGTAAATCTGTAATCTGCATCGGGGATGTCTGCAAGCAAACCTTCCAAAAGAACCCTTCCGTTTGGATCATTTTTGAGTTCCTCAACTTTTGCCCCGAATTCCTCATCTGAAACAATCAAAGTATTATGTCCTAAATTCTTTAATGAATCAAATAATTGCTTCATCGGAATCTCCTTATCCGGAGATACATGAAATACTGTATATTCTGACGGGAGCATCGTGAGTGAACAAATCATATGAGCAACCTCGTCAACAGGTGAAAAGTTTACCTTGCTTTCGTACACGCTCCTTGGAACCATTCCTATCCTGACATAAGAAGAAAGTCTTCTAGTAAAAGCATTGGTATTCTTATTCACTTGGAATTCTCCATCAGATAATCTGCCTTGCAAATTTCCGACTCTCATAATCTTTACATCTACACGACCTTCTGCCATTGCTTTTAGACATTCGTATTCAGCCATATATTTTGACAGAATGTATTGATTATCGATTATCTGACCGACATACAGATTATTTTCTTCGAAAGTGAGCTCGTTTTCACTTGCTTTATAAAAGCCCGAAACAGATATAGTGGATATCTGAATGAATCTCGCTGTATTTCTTTCGCACAGTTCAATGAGATTACGAACGCCCTCTGTATTAACCTTAGTAAGTTTATTATCAAAAGCATAATGTGCTACATCGGCAGCGCAGTTGATGACGGTATCAAAATGCAAATTCTCATCGGTATCAAGTATTTTTTTGTTAGCGATATCACCTTCAAGCGCAAATATTCTTGTCCCAAGCATGTCTTCGCACTCGGTATTCTCGAAATAGAAAAGAAGATTCTTTAACCTTTTTTCAGGAGTAAGACGTTTGGTTGGTCTTATGAGACAATAGATATTTTCAAAATTCTTTGGAGTTTTTAAAAGCTCCATCAGAATATGAAGTCCCAAGAATCCCGTAGCGCCGGTAAGAAGAATATTTCCGTACTTTCTTTTCTTTTCGATATTGATTGTCGAAAGAACATTTTTTGAAAGCAGAGTGTCGATTCCTTTGTAATCAAGGTTGGAAATACCGTTATCGTCTTTTTCCTCAATCTCTGCAAATTGTCTGTAGATAAATTGCGCCAGCGTTTCGGGGACCGGATATTTAAAGATGTCACCAAATGCAAGTTTCAATCCCGGAATTCTTTCCTTAAGTGCATGAATTATTTCGGCTGTATGAAGCGAGTCGCCTCCAATCTCAAAGAAACTGTCGTTGATACTTACTTTTTCTATATTAAGTACTTTAGAAAAAGTATCGCAGATAATTTCCTGATACTCATTTTCCGGTGCTCGATATGTTGAAACATATTCAACAGGTATTTGACTTAACTTTTTTAAATCAAGTTTTCCGCCTGGAGTACTGGGCATTTCGTCAATGCATTTCAGGATATCGGGAACCATATAATGAACCAAACGATCTCCTAAAAAGTTCCTGAAGTTTTCCTCATCAATTTCGGTTCCGCTTACTTTGGTATAGAATCCGATAAGAGTGTCCCTTCCGAACATATTTCTTACTTGTGCACATGCTGCGTTTACTCCCTGATATGACATCATACAGTTTTCAATCTCAGCAAGCTCAATTCTCAAGCCTCTTAACTTAACCTGGAAATCGTTTCTTCCGTGATATTCGATTCTGCCGTCTTTAAAGAATCTTCCTACATCTCCTGTTCGATAAACCCGTCTTCCAAAATATTCGACAAATCGTTTTTCAGTTTCGGCTTCGAGATTATGATATCCCAGTCCGACACCGTTTCCAAAGATACAAATCTCTCCGAGTGCCCCAAAAGGTAGCAATCGTCCTTTACTGTCAAGAATCATGATGCCCATATTGCCTATAGGTTTTCCGATGCTTGCTTCATCACCTTCTTCGGTAATCGTTGCTCCGATAGTAGTTTCTGTCGGTCCGTATCCGTTATATATATGAACATTAAAATCTTCACGCAGTTCATAGATTAAACTTCTGGGAAGCACTTCTCCGGCAGAAAGAATCGCATCGACATTCATCAACGCTTTGCTGAAAGTATCTTCCCGAAGGTATGCGGTGAGTCTGGACGGAGTGCAGTGGATGAGATTCGCTCCATGTCTTAATATAAGTTCAGCCAACGCCTTCGGATCAGCCAATGCTTCTTCGGGAGCAAGTTCTATAAATGATCCGTTGAAAAGCGGAACAAAAAATTCAAAAAGAGAAATGTCAAAACATACAGAACCTATTGCGACGATTCCTTTTCCATTTTTAACAACCTCTTTATTAAAAGGATTGTTTTCGGGAGAAGTAATGTTCACAATTCCTTTATGTGTCAGTAAAACTCCCTTGGGATTTCCCGTGGTTCCCGATGTATAAATTGAATATGCCAGTTGATTCTGCGAAATATCAAGCAACGGATCAACGTCATTGTTAAATGAAATCAATTCATCTATATTAAGACATGTTATATCGGCACTATTGTCATATGTATCATCGGATACTATCATTTTCGATGCGCCGGAATCTTTTGTAATATAACTTATTCGTTTTTCAGGATAAGCAGGATCAAGAGGAATAAAAGATCCGCCCGATTTAATTATTCCGAGCAATGCAGGAATAAGTCTGTAATCTCTTTTAAGCTTATAGAGGACAGGCTCACCTTGTTTAACACCATTATCTATAAGAGCATTTGCAATTCGATTGGAAATATTGTCGAGTTCTTCGTATGTAAAAGCTTTCTCGCCTGCGTATAAAGCCGGACGATCCGAATAGTTTTTTACAGCTTTTCTAAATAGGTCTGCAATGGAATCGGTATCGCTTAATTCAATTGTTTCTCCTTTGACATTTAAAAGCTTTTCTTTCTCTTCTTTTGCAACTATTTCAATATTCCCAACAGTTGTATTTCCGGAAATACCCTGCTCAATAATATACAGTAGAGCATTGTTAAAATCAGCGGTTGACTCCTCATCATATATGCCTACGCGGGAATCGTATATCATATTTATTCCCGTTTTACCGACACGTTGAACAGCAATGGTTAAGTGATTGCTCATACCACCGCTCATGTTTTCTTTTATTGAAAAAGGAATTTCGCTTTTTAATTTTCCACAATGTACGCAATTTAATACGTACTCGGAAATCATTCCATTTAGAATACCTGAGGCATGTAAATCATTGGCAATGTTTTTTATTCCGTAATGCTTGTGCAAAGATGCCTCTTTTGCCTGTGAAGCTGACTGACGGCAAATGTCAATAAACGTATCCTCATCTTTAATATGGTTTCTGACAGGAACTACCAATGTTCGACAGTCCAAAACGGAAAGATCGGAAGGAGTATCTCTGTTGAGTCTGGGCATAAGAAATACACCGTCTTCGGTCTGCGAGCTTCTTGAAATCCATATTGACAAAGCAGCACCGAAAACAGCGGAGTCCTTAAGTCCGGTTTCTTCCTCGAATGAATTAATTTTATACAAGAGGTCTTTGGAAACCTCATAATTGAGTCGGATTCTGTCGCAACCCGAAGGATCTCCCGGCATTATAGATGCTTCACTTTGAATGCCTTCGAAATAGTGCAGCCAGAAATTTTTATTCTCCTCTTTTGTGAAAGAAGATATATTCACGCTTTCAGGAAAACGGCCATAATCAATCACATTGGTATCTGTTTCAACACCGTTTAATTCATCTAATACGAGTTGAGACAGTTGCATTCCCGTGAAGCCGTCAACCAAAAGATGGTGCATTAAAAAGAAGGCAGAACATCCACCCGATTTGAGGGAATATATTTTTACATTCCAACTTGCTTCGGGAAGAGGTGTCGTTGTAACTTTTTCCCATTCTGCATCAGCTTCCTCGATTGTTATTGTTCTATCGAGAACAATTTTTGAAGAAGCTCGTCCAATATCTTCCAGGTAACGAACGCTGTCCTTCTCAACGAGTTTCAGATGTAAAATTACTGCTTTTTCTACAACTCTTTCAAATGCTTCTTTTACGGTATTGGTATCAGTCTCAGGAAAGTCCAGTCTGACACCGACCGTATTTATCGAAGAATCCGGAAAAGCCAAATCGTTCATTTCGATAGCTTCTCTGGAAAGGTTAAGCTCAATCATTTTTCCATCCATATTGAAAGAATTACTCCTCGATATTAAGAATATCTATGAATCCTGTTACTTCGAAGATTTCCATTACCTCTTCGTTAGCATTTCTGATAATCATGTTACCCTGCTTATTCATAGTCTTCTGTGCAGAAAGAAGAACTCTAAGTCCTGCA
>JAIKXN010000204.1 GCA_024684055.1 Lachnospiraceae bacterium
CTCTTGCCATAATGTAAAACAATACTTGTAATAATTTTTTCCGAATATTTAGCTTCCAGTTCCCTGCTTGAACACTCAAATATTTTTTCAGGAACCTGAACCGTATCAAACGAAAATTTTCTTATGTAATTAATAACCTGCATTCTGTTGCAATCATAAAAGATTACAGCATCCGCAGTTCTTTCATACACCTTTACTTTTTTTATACCGTCAAAATTGTTTAGATAATATTCAAAACTGTCAGCTTCTTTGTAAGTCAAGCGGTTTAAAGCCAGATGTATTCTGAGTCTGCCTTTTATTTCGTGCTCAATCTTAAATTTCATTTTTTACGCTTCTTTCTTATTACGTATCATCCTTTATTTCTTTTTAGAAGTTTTTTTTGACATTGTTTCTTCTTTTGTTTCTTCATCCTTTGTCTTTGATTCAGTTTTCACTTTGGATGCTTTTTTCTTTGTCGAAGTCTTTTTTTCTTTAGGTTCTTCTGCTTTCACTTCTTCAGCCTCAACCGCCTCTGCTTCAATGTCCTCCCAGTCATCCACCTCAGCCTCTTTTGCTTTTTGTGCCCTTTCTTCGTTTATAGCCTTGGCTTCTTCATAAATATCAGCACAGTTTTCCTTTACGCTGGTTGCCTGATCAAATACATAATCCTTGGCTCTTAATACACCTGCAGTACAATGTGTATAAACCTTCTTTGCATCCTTAGAGCAAAGCATCTTAATGCCCCATAAACCAAACAATGTACCCCCTGCAAATAATGCGATTCCTTTCCATGCTTTCATAACTTTTTCCTCCTATGACTAAAAAGTTAGGCTCGTCTAACTCGCCCTAATAAAAATACGCGCCCTAAGGCGCTTTTTGATTAATAATATTTTAAATCAATTGTTTTCTTTTTTCAATCAGTCTTTAGTATCTTATAAAAAACAACTCCGACAACGCATAGAATAATCCCCGAAACAAGGCATGTAATCGTAATTAAAGCAGGAATCTCAGCCTGAGGAAGATATAATCCTCCCATTATCAGGAATACACTTATTATCATAGTAACAAATCCAATTATTTTGCATGTATTTTTACTCATGCTCCAGCCACCTCAATTTCTTCATTCATACTCTTTTGCAAAAGATACATCTTGTAATACTGCCCCTTTTTGTTTATCAATTCATTGTGACTTCCTTGTTCCGATATCTTTCCGTGATCTATAACTATTATCTTATCCGCATCTTTTATGGTATTAAGCCTGTGTGCAATAACAATAACAGTCTTGTTGCGGCAAAGCTGAGACATTGCTTCTTTTATGTATTTCTCATTATCAGGGTCTACACTTGCTGTCGCCTCATCAAGAATAATTATAGGCGCATCTTTTAATATACATCTTGCAATGGATATTCTCTGTGCTTCACCACCTGATAAAGTCGACCCACCTTCACCGATAATAGTTTCAAATCCGTAAGGCAAACTCATAATAAAGTCATAACAACGTGCTTTTTTCGTCGCCTCAACAACTTCTTCGTATGATGCATCCGCCCTTCCCATAGCGATATTGTTATACACGGTATCCTCAAAAAGATAGACATTCTGAAATACCATACTGATACTGTCCATAAGGGAGCTCATTTCCATCTGCTTTATATCGGTTCCTTTTAGATATATATTTCCGGAATCAACATCCCAAAAACGAGCCAAAAGATTCGCTATAGTTGTCTTTCCGCTTCCCGATTCTCCGACCAGTGCGATCATTTCATTCTTATCAACCGAAAAAGATATTCCGTGAAGAATTTCCTCGTTTTCATAGGAGAATGTAACGTCATCAAATACTATTTCATGTTCATATTCTTTTAGCGGTAACTCGGACCCGCTTAAATCAAGCGGTTTTTCATTGAAAACAGATTCTATCCTGTCTAAAGCAATATCCATTATCGTGAGTCTGGATCCCAGCTGATAAAACTGCTTAAAAGGAGCAAAAAGATTCATAAGAAACAAAAGCATTCCTATGAAAGAAAAAATATCAATTCTGCCGTTTTGCATAAGCCAGACAGATGCAGCAAGAACTCCTGCAGTTCCTATCGCATATATGATCTCCAATGCTCTTTCCCACGGCAAATGTTCTTTTTCGAAAGTCAGATTAGCCTCTCTGCTCTTTGCAAAACTGTCTCTTAAACGTTCCGCACTCTCTCCGTTAACTCCAAAACTTTTGGCGATTGCCATTCCCTGTGCATACTCAATCACAGATCCGCTTAAAGTCTCAACCGCCTTCTGTCTTGCATAAGAGTTACGCATCGATTCTTTATTCATCGGAATTCCAACGATCATTACGATTATTTCCGTTGCAAGAACAATCGTTCCGATAATCGGATTTAAAATGAACATAAAACCTGTTATTACAAACTGGCTGAACATAGCACTTACTTCTTCTGCAATGATACTCATACTGTTTTCTTCGACAAATACCATGTCTTCTGAGAGAATAGAACTTATCCTTCCGATATTGTCCGCCGTAAAAAATCCCATCGGAAGTTTTCTTAAATGCTTCGCAAATTCAATACGTTTCTCGGCAAAAACTTTATATCCGGACGATGATTGAAGCCTGTCAGATGAGTGTGTAAAAATAACGGTAAGGATCAAAAATATAAAAAGGATTCCCGCATATATACAACAATCGGTTACATTCATTTCCCCATCCATCAGGTTACGGATAACAAATATGGACATCATGATCGGAGCGTTTTGTATGAAAGATTTTAAGAATGAGAAAATGTATGCCGCACGAATTCTTCGAGCATTTCTTTTATCACAGAATTTCAGTATTCTATGCATCATACGAATCATCGTATTTTCCTCCTTTTAATGTCCAACTGCTGCTTGCCCTGGCCGCATTCCACAATTTACGATATTCTTCACAGCCATTTGTCAATTCAGCATGCGTTCCCTCACCGACGATCTTACCTTTGTTTAAGACTATTATCTTATCCGCCTTTACTATTGAGCTTAATTTATGAGCGATAACGATGACCGTCTTGTTACGAATAATCTCCTCTATGGCATCGTTCATCTTCTTTTCGTTTTCCGGATCTATAAAAGCAGTCGCCTCGTCCAGTACAATGATTGGCGAGTCTTTCAATAATACCCTTGCAAAGGATATTCTTTGTCTCTGACCGCCAGAGAGTTTTTTGCCCGCCACTCCCGCAAGAGTGTCATATCCATTTTCAAGTTCTTGTATAAATTCATCACAGCAGGCTTTCCTTGCCGCTTCAATTACATCTTCATCGGTTGCATCAGGTTTTCCTATCCTTATGTTTTCCTTTATGCTTTTATTAAACAAAAACAATTCCTGAGAAACATATGCAACTTCTTTCCCAAGATTAGAAAGCGACATATCTCTTATGTCTTGTCCGCCGATTTTTATATTTCCCGAATCGATATCATAATAATGTGCAATAAGTCTCGCTATTGTACTCTTGCCACTTCCGGATTCTCCGACAAGCGCAGTCATTTTTCCTTCTTCTGCAACAAAAGAAATACCTTTTAATGCTTCATCGCCTTTATATGAAAATCTGACATTATCAAATTCTATATTGTGGTTTTCTCCTTTGAACTCTTCTTCACCACACAAAAGTGCCACGCGGTCTATCGCCTTCTCTACCGATTGGATCTTGTAATTCACTCTCGGAAGCGTTCCGATAAGTGCAAGTGTATGAATAAGCATCGGTCCAAGAGCAAAACTTACACAAAGCGCGAGAATATACTTAGTTACCGAAATATGTCCAAGTATAACAAGGAAGGCTCCAAGCGGAAGCGAATAAAGAATCATATTGGCAAATAAACCTGCATACAAAGCCATCCACGGCCAGCAGACTTTATACCACTCAAGGCCGAAATCTCTGTAGTTTCTAACAGACTCTTCAAATTTTTCGCCTGACAAAGCATCACGGTTAAATACCCTGACAACTTCCATTCCCGAAACATATTCGATAATGGTATTATTCAGCCTTTTCGAAGATGCAAAATATGTACCCATCTTATCCATTCCGACATTATACATCTGTTTTGAAGCACCGATTCCGAACAAAAGGATTATTATCGAAAACAAAGCCATCTGCCAGTCAATGCCGATCAGTAAGATTAATAAAGCAGCTCCGACTATAACATTTGAAAATCCTTCCGGGATCACATGCGCGAGCATGATTTCTACTGATTCGATATCCTCATTAAAGAGTTTTTTTATCGCACCGATTCCCATATCATGAACAACGCCCAAGGGTTGTTTATCAAGTTTCTCCTGCAGATTGATCCTGATATTTTCCAGCGTATGATAAGCCGCACGATGGCTCAATCTTAATCCGAAGGTATATGTCAGAGCATTTAAAAGTCCGAAAAGCAGAACCATGCTAATATCAAACATAGAATTATCAAGAGTGATTGGCTGCTTATTTATAAGCTTTGTTAAAAGATTGTATATTCCGTAATACGGAACAGCTCCGCATACAGCGCCGGTTATCATAAATCCCATGGCAAGATAGACGTAACTTTTCCACTTGCCCGCGTAATTTAAGACTCTTCCGAACATCCCGTATTTTTTTCTTTTTTTCGAATAGTTTTCGTAGCTTTCAGACGTAAAATACCATTTTATCCTTGTAACTCCCTCTTCGTTTAAAGGATAAAAAGCCTGTACTACGCCATTTTCAATATGCAAAACATGTGTACAGCATTTGAGTATCAATTCCGGATCATGCGTTATTATGACCGAGGTTATCTCCCCGCTCATTTCTCTGAGGAGTTCACTTAATCTCTCCATTCCGCCCCTGTCAAGTCCGGATGTCGGTTCATCATAGAATATTATTTCTTTCCCTGCACATAAAGCAGAAGCTATAGCGACCCTTTGTTTCTGTCCGCCCGAAAGAGAAGAAGGATGTCTTTCAATAGTATCTTTAAGACCCAGTCTTTCAAGTATGCTTTCGGCATCTTCTCTTTTTATCGATGATTTAAGCATAACCTCTTCTATCACGCTGTCACAAAAAAGCTGTCTGTTAACATCCTGCATGACCATGAAACTTTTCTGCGATCTTTCTTTTTCGGTCAGATATTTTCCTTTAAACGCAATACTTCCTTCAGAATATCCGATTCCGCACAAAGCTTCGGACAGTGTCGACTTTCCGCTTCCGTTGTCTCCTATAACCGCAATAACACCGTGTTCCGGAAGCTGTAATTTTTCTATGTCAACGATCTGATTGCCCCCTCTTACACAGTTGAGATCCAGCGCTTCGATCACAGGTGTTCCGGCTTTAACTTCACCCTGTTCATTTCCTCTTTTCAAACGTGACA
This sequence comes from Lachnospiraceae bacterium, assembly GCA_024684055.1. Lineage (GTDB taxonomy): Bacteria > Bacillota > Clostridia > Lachnospirales > Lachnospiraceae > UBA3766. Next base: position 5,320 of record JAIKXN010000204.1, read on the forward strand.
GATCTGTTACTCTTAAGCCTTTAGCCATCAGATCTTCGTCGGTCAAGAGTGATAATTCTTCGCTCGAATAACTGTGCTTTATATAACCGTCTTCCATATAAATGAATCTGTCAGTCAGATCCATAAGATAATAAAGACGATGTTCCGAAATGACTATTGTCTTTCCTTCCTCTTTGATTTTTTTTATTATTTCATGAAGTCTGCGAATAGCTTTTCTGTCAAGATTTGATGACGGTTCATCGAGCACATATACCGAAGGTGATGCTGTATATACGCTTCCGCATGCTATCTGCTGTTTTTCACCTCCCGACAATTCGAATATGTTTCGATTCATCAGGTTATCAAGTTTCATTTCTTTTTGGGTTTTAATAAGTCTCTTATGAATCTCCTCTCGATCCAAGCCCTGATTTTCGCATCCGAATACCAGTTCTCCGGTTGTGTCTATATTGAAAAACTGGCTCTTGGGATTCTGGAAAACACTTCCTACCAGTTTGCTTGTTGCAGACATTTCGGAATCGGTGACACATATATCATCAACCCAAACCTTGCCTTCCATGTCCCCGGCATAAAAATGTGGTGCCAATCCATTAATCAAACGTGTAAGAGTAGTTTTTCCGCATCCTGAAGTGCCGCACAATACAACAACTTCTCCATCATTTATCGTAAGATTAATATTGTCTACTCCCTCGCCTGTTCCGTTTTCTCCGCCATAATGGAAACTTGCATTTTCGAAACGAATCATTACATAATTCCTCCTTTCGCAGCATGTCCTATAATCGTGGTGAAAACAATAATGCCAATCAACAATATAACCAGTATATAGTCGACTATTCCGAATCTGACCTTTTCATATGAACTTCTCTTTACGTCGGTATCCATTCCTCGTGCCATCGTAGCTGCAGCCAATTCCTCCATCACCGAAATCGAAGAGAACAGCATCGGGATCAGCATATATTCTATAGTTCTCCAGGGATGACATATAATCTGAACTGGACTTATTACAATCCCTCTGAATGCCATGGCTTTTCTGACTCCGTTCCATTCATCGGCAACCGTAGGAAGAAATCTAAAGAAAACTGCTATGGGAATGATAAGTTTTATCGGAAGATGAATTGCCTGAAAGGCTGCGAGAAACTGACTTATCTTGGTAGTTTTTATGATCAGAAGAAGACTCATGACTGTCGGAAAACCAAACATAAACACAGTTGAAAGTGCCGTCACAAGCAAAAGTATCACTGAGGGAGCCCCCTGGGAATTCTTAAGAATAACACGCAAATACAGCATTACTCCTAAAAGTAATGCTGATTTAAGTGCTGTGAACTTTTTTCCGCACAGAACAAATATTACGCATAATAAAGCAGAATAAATTATCACACCCAAATCGCTGTAGCTGGCAAAACACATTATTCCGCTTCCGATAAAGATTAAAAACTTCGTTCTCGGATCGATCTTAACAAGGCTGTTGTCTTCTTCTCCGTAAAAAGTTAAATCCATTGATATCTCTCCAACCTATACAATTCCGGCCTTTTCAAAATGTTTTTTGATAAGCTTGGATGCAATTATCACACCGATCAGAGCACCGACGATTGCCAAACCAATCTGAAGAAAAGGCAACCATCCCGTAGCTAAAGCAGCTACACTTTCAGCATATTCCTTTCCGTAGTATTCCGTAGCCATAGCAATAAATTTACTTCTGTTAAAATATAGATTTGTAAACGGGCAAACCATATTAAGGTTAAAAACAAGATATGAAATTAAGAACATAATTTTGGATTTGTACTTTCCTGCAAGCAACACAAGTTCTGCAAGAATTGCGACAAGGATGGCCAAAAACATTCCGGGAAGATATGCTGATGACGAAGTTACCGCAAAGAGAATTCCTAAAATAAGTGCTGCTCCGAATTTATGCACTTTAAGAACACATAATTCATAAATAGTCGCACAGATAATACCTACAAAAAGTGGCGTCAAAATGTAAAGAATCGGTACCATTCCAAAAGCCATAACCGCGATCAGCATTACAACTATGTATATTGCGCCAAACGCACCTGCAAATATCAGATCTTTTACGCGAAGTTTCTTATCGCTTTTTTCCGATGTGTTTAAATTTTCTTTTTTTGCCATTTTTTTATCTCCTTTATATTTTTTTAACTGCAGATCAGTTTTTTTAATCCGCGTACAAGCTTATCCGGCTTGTAAGGTGCCAGTCCACCGTGACCGACATTTTTGATAACACGAAATCTTGTCTGCGGAAAGATCTTTTTAATATAAGCTATGTCAAGTTTTCGATCTTTAATCTCTTTGTCCGCGATTCAGTATTCTATCTTCTTACATCTCGTATACGGATATGCAGGCATTGTATAATTGTTGCATGAGTCAAATGTTCGCCAGATCGTTTTGGCGCTTATCATCTTTAATACTTTGGCTGCATAGTCGATATCTTCTTTGCTTAATTCATCCAGAGAAAATGCTTTTTCCAGAAGTTTCGCTCCTCCAATCTTTCCAATGTATATCGTGATGAAATCTTTTAATGCTATGAACCTTGTAATGATCCAAGGCAATTGATATGGGGTGATACCTCCATCAATCACAGCATTCTCTATGCAGACTTTGTTGTTCGCGAGCATCCTTGCGACTATCGATCCTCCCATCGAACAGCCGTAAATGCAAGTTACATATTGAAGATTATTTGTAATAAGCCATTTATCCAATTCTGCAGCGATTTGTTCTATACTTGTAAAACTATCTTTTCTCATTGGATTGTAGCCGGGCAAAGCAGGTATTATCAGGTGATATTCTTTTTCCATCAAAGGTATCACATCCTGAAAATAATCCCACATTACGATTGATGGATGGATTAAAACAATAACCTTTTCATTTTCTTTTCCGTATTCGTGAATAGTCATTTTATCCCTCTTTTTTTTACATCATTTTCATGCTCTCGGCCTTTTTGCAGGGGATATTTTCTTATCTCCCTGATTCTGTCTGTTGCTACCCATGATGCTATGAGTGCTCCAAGGCTTTCGTTGGCATGTGATAAAGGTTCATAAACCCATACCGACCTATACGACTGCCGAAATTCCCAGTCTTTTGAATCTTTTAAGTGCTTTCATTTTTTCTCCATTACGGTTAGTGCAAACTAACCTTATAAACTAATTAATCGGCGGATAAAGTTAGTCTTCTTTAACCGCCGATTAATTTTATATCATATTATTTGTAATTGTTCAATACATTGTTACTGATTTTTATTTTCTGATAACTTCATCGAAGCACGCTTGTCCATCCGAAAGATCCGAGTGTCTTATAAAGTTCACATGTTTGGTTAATCCTGAATATGCAAACTCGTCAGTCTTGCAGAATATCTTGCATAATCCTCTGATCCCGTATGTTTCAAACATTTCGACATACATGCATTTGCTGATGCTGTATTCAACCTTATCCTTGCTTACATTAAAATAATCATATGTTATGCTTCCGTCATCAACGCGTTTTTTCTGATCGTTTATATTCCATCTTCTGGCTATGTTGAAACTGTTGGGAAGATTGTTTATAAACGCTATAAGTTTTCTGTAACGGTCTCTTCTTCCATCAAATCCTTTATTTAATATTTCAATTATTTCTTTATCTGAATATCCCAATTCCTTGATTTCAAGACACATAGCAATCACCGCATAAATATATGTGACATTCATTGTCGGATATATGTTATGTTTTTTATAATTCTCGGATGCATACATTTCTTTAAGTCGTTTTTCGTAGGTCATCATCTTCCCGTCAATATTATCAAATCCACATTCTTTAAGAGCAATACGATAGTATTTTCCGTATTCCTTTATTGCTTTTTGTGTATCCATTAACTATTCTCCTACACATCCTTCTCCGGAATCTTTGTATTTAATACCAGAATGGTTATAATATCATTACTTTTCCGTTATTTCCGTCAACCAAAACATTATTGCCGTCTTTAAGTTTCTTCGTGGCGTCTCCTGTTGCCAATACCGCAGGTATGTTATATTCTCTTGCGACAATTGCCGCATGAGAAAGCGTGCCTCCGGTATCTACCACTACACCTGCCGCAAGCGTAAAAAGAGGTGTCCATTCGGGATCGGTATATGTACAGACAAGAATGTCTCCTTGTGAAAGCTTATCAAATTCTTCTGGCGATTTAATTATGCATACCTTTCCGTTTGCCTGTCCTACGGAAGCACCGATTCCGGTTATTGAACCATCCTCTGTTGCCAATGCATCTTCCATGCATTTATTCCAGTAAGTTTCTGCGAATCCTCTTTTGTTTTTTCTTCGTTCTATTACTTCTGAATAACTGCCCAGTTCTCCGTTTTTGCAAACCTCATACAGTTCATTTTCAAAAAGATACAAAAGATCGCCGTATCCAACATTCATCTTTTCGGACAAATCATTAAGCAGTTTTCTGCAAAATTCAAATTCTGATTCCCACAGATATTGTGAAGCTTCTCTTACGTAATGGTAATGTCTCAATGCATTTACGTTTTCTTCGAACTGTTTGTAATTCTTTTCCGGAACAACGTTTTTTGCTTTATCCATTATCTCTTTATATTTCTGAAGTCCTTCGTTCAGATCGGGAACTTTATTCTCTTCGCTCTTTAACATCGGACGGAGCGTATTGATAAATCTGTCCGGATCTTCTCTCCATGTTTTTGATATAAAGCAGTAACAGTTAAAATCCGATTTGCTGCCGTATTTATCCATGAATGTTTTGAAAAGATTTTTTAAGTCAGGATATTCATTACAAATCTCAGCATAATTATGTTCCATAACATAATCTCAATTCATACGATATCCTTGAAGGACTTGAATATGTGACAGCAAATATAAACAGAGAAATGGCAGTAATTGCCGAGACAATCAAGAAGGATTCGAACAAATATGATTATGTTATGGAACATAATTATGCTGAGATT
>JAIKXN010000207.1 GCA_024684055.1 Lachnospiraceae bacterium
ACAATCTGGCGCGCTAGCCAACTGCGCCATACCCACCATGTTTTGACTCGTCCGCTTTGACGAAACGTGCTCGAAGGGATTCGAACCCCCGACCCACGGCTTAGAAGGCCGTTGCTCTATCCAGCTGAGCTACGAACACTCATTTCTTTTCAGTGACGTTTGATATTATATACCATCGCTGATTGAAATGTCAACAAATAAATTAATTAAAATATAAATAAATTTTATATATTAATTCGCATCTATTTCGGCTATGTATGTTGCCGCTTTCTGACCGAGTTCGGATTCGGGCGACAGACCGATCACAAGATTAAAATAATACCTCGCGTTATCGTAATCTTTGTTAGCCATATAAGTGCATGCAAGATAGTATAATGCATCCACATTTTCGGAATTGTACTCTACCGCTTTCTTGAAATTTTCAAGAGCGGTCACATAGTCTTCCTGCCTGAAAGCATTATATCCGTTCTCATAATATGTATCAGCCACGCTCTCTCCGATCGCGGTTTTGAGTATATTGTATACTTCAAGGAATTCGGCTTCTTTTAACTTATCCGATCCGTTGGAATCAATCCTGTCAAGATACTGGGCGATCAAAGCCTTGTCCGCAGCTTCGCCCTTTGAGTACTCCTTAACCGCCTCGAGAAGCATCTTATAACCTTCAAACGCACCATTTGTACCTTCGTACGCATTAAGCTGGTCCTTAAGGTTTTCGTACTGATTGGTAAGGCTGTCGTTTCTCTGGGTAAGAGTATCGATCGTAGTATTCTTAAGGTTGATCTCTTCATAAGCATTCGTAAGTTCTTTGTTCTCATCCGCTTTCTGAAGATTTACCCTGATGGGTCCTAACACAAACCAGCCCACCGCAAGACCTATAACAAGGCCTATGAGCACATTAAGGAATGTATTTAGGAACGTATTTTCTTTTCTGGTATTGGGCTGAATGATAATGTCGTTTCCGTTTTGGATGGTAACGGCATTTTCGGTATTCTTTTTCTTTCTCTTCGAATCAGTATTTAAGTTTTCCTCAGCCATTCTTAAATACAGTGCCGCAGTAATATTTCCCTTATCGATTCTTCTTACCTGAATCAGTTCTTTCTTTGCGCCCGAATAATCTTCTTCTTTTATAAGAATAAGAGCAAGAAGGAGATGCGCATTCAAAAGTCTCGGATTGGTATTAACAACTCTCTTTAAGGAAATTTTTGCAACGTCAAGGCTGCCCTGTTTGCAGAGATTCAAAGCAGAATTGTATTTCTTGATCGATGAATTGATGCTGTCAAGAAGTACGGCATTCGTCTTTAAAGTCTCTATGTAATCGCTGGCAATGTTCTTATCCTTCTGGAAATGCTCGGAAAGAACCCATTCCGCCATGGCGTCAATCGTTTCACCCATCTCAAAATACACCAGTCCCAAAAGGTTTCTGGCCTGAGTGTTTCTTTTATATAATTTTAAACTCTGACGTAAATCCTCACAAGCACCGGTCAAATCACGGATCTGTGCTTTTTCAAGGCCGCGGTTGTAGTATTTGTTAGACATGTAAATGATCTTTTTGTATTTGCCTACAGCTGCGCCGCACGATGTGCAGTATGATTTTTCCGACAGAGCTACTCCGCATTTATAACAAAATAACATCTGTATATGCCCCTGATCATTCTTCCGCTTCGGAAACGGTCTTTACTATAAAATCTACCATGTCGGTCAGATCGTGATTGTTTACAACGTCTTCCACATCATCGACTTCCGGTGACGGATGAAATTTCTTAAGTTCATTTTCAAAATCAATCATCTTTGAACTCCTTTAAACACTAAAACAACTTTTTTCCGAATAACATCATCAATTTCCGAAATATTCCTCCGCTTCTCCCACCAGATAAAGGGAACCCGCTATGTAAACGGTGTTGCCTGTCTCTTTGGCAAGTACAATCGCTTCCTTAAAAGAATCGGATGTCTTGAAAACGATCCCGTTTTTTTCGGATACCGTATCAATAAGCGTATCTGCATCCACGGCTCTTGATGAATTTATTCGTGTAAAAATTACCGTATCGAAAAGTTTCGATTCTGATATCATCGAAACCATTTTTTTGTATTCCTTGTCCCTGCAGGCTCCGAAGATAAGTGTTTTCTTTTCTTCCTTAGTCCTTAAAGTCTCGAAAAGACGGCCGAGCGCATCTTCATTATGAGCCCCGTCCACAAAAATATCGGGAGCGATTTCTTCAAATCTCCCTTTAAAACTTTCTTCTTTAAGCGCAAGGCGCGTTTTATTTTCATCAAAATCCTTACCCAGAAAGATTTTCGATGTAATTATGGCGAGTGATGAATTTATCCTCTGGTATGCCGCACTTGTGTTAAGACATATGGACAAATCATGCACATACTCCACATTATCATAATCATAATTTAAAGAAAATGCAATCTGTTTTTTGCCTAAGGACAATCCGCTTATGCAGCTTTCGGATAATCTGAAGCAGTCGGAATGTCTTTTTTTTGCTGTTTCTTCGATGATCCCGTTAACCGCTTCACCGTTGTCAAGATACACAACGGGAACATTTTCTTTGATAATGCCCGCTTTCTGTTCTGCTATTTCTTCAATCGTACCGCCAAGCTGTTCAATATGGTCGATCCCGATCGAACAGATGACGCAAACCGCAGGCTTTTCAAATATATTCGTCGCATCCAGAAGTCCGCCAAGCCCCGTTTCCAGAACGCAGGCATCGGCATCTTTCATCTGCATCCATTCCATGAACATAAGAAAGAGGAATTCAAAGAAACTGGGATGCATTCTTGCTTTTTCCTCTTCATCATACATTTCGCATTTGGCAAGTATCTTTTCAAAAACGGCAATAAATTCACTTTCCGTGATCATCTCGTCATCAAACACGAAACGTTCCCTCATCGTAACGAGATGAGGCGAGGTAAAAAGTCCGACTTTTAATCCGTGCTTTTTTAAAATCTTTGCCGTGTAAAAACACGTGCTTCCCTTGCCGTTGGTTCCGGCAACATGTATTTTGGGTACACCTTTTGCGGGAGAACCCAGAAGCTCATAAAACTTTTGCGTGTCCGATAAAAGAGTTTTCTTTTTAAATTTAGGAATATTTAAAAGATATTCTTCACATTCCTTAAGAGTTCTCATCAGTTCAATATTATTACGTTTCCTTCGATCACGCCGTTATTGCCTCTGTAGACCATATACTGCGTATTTGCCCGGATCGGCATTCTCGAAGCATCTATCGCAATAATTACTCCTTTATAGACATGTTCTTCCACTCGTATTTCGGCACATCTGGCTTCTTCTACGATTTTGGAAATAATTTCAAGTTCGCGATTATTGTCTTTGATTTTTGAAGTCAGGTCGTTCTTTTGGATATTAAGATCATTAAGTTCTTCGAGTTCTTCCTGATCCAAAGGATTAACCTTGTTAAGCGAAATAATATGATTCATTCTGTCAAGAATCACCTTTATCTTATCGCGAAGATAAGCATCGTTTTTGAGCACATCCTGATTTTTAAGATAATCCTTGGTTTCAAGTCCTACATGAGCAACGGTCTTAACTTCTGAACTGCTGCCTAAGTTGGCACACTGAATGCCTTTTCTTGCATGAGTATAACCGCCGATAAGCGTTCCTCTTTTGCCTGTAAGGATTACTTTTCCGTCGGAAAGAATTTCCGAGTTAAGGATACTGTTCGACTTGACATCGCCTTTCGCCTTAACCGTTGTATGCTCGATAAAATCGGCATATAAAGTTCCGTTGCAGACAATCTTTGCCTTGTTGGAACCCTGAATGCCTCTCTTTAATACTATATCGCCGCCGGCATATATTTCAGCCGCTTCCACTACACCCGAAATCGTAATGGATCTGGTACTTCTTATAACAGCACCGCTTTCGACATTGCCCATGATCTCGATGTCACCGTTAAACTCAACCTTCGGGTTAAGCTGATTGACATCCCCTTTAACTTCATGAACATTTCTTATCTGGATTTCATAATCGCTTATAACATCTATTTTTCCGTCTATTATCGAATAATACGATTTTGAAAAATCATCATATTCGAATCCCTTTCCTTTAAGAGAAGGAAGGTCTGCGGTCTTCGCAGGTTCAAGAACCGTACCGTCTACAAGGTATCCGGGCGTTCCCTGAACCGCGGGATAATAAGTACATATTTTGTCACCGGATGACACGCTCGTTAAAAGATTAACCGAAGTATAATCCACCGAACCGTCTTCCCGGATTTTAGGATTTTTCTTGTTTTCAAGAATGTCGAATGTAAATTCATAACGGCCGTTGGAACCCTGCACACAGTCTTTTGCCATGGCAACCTTGATGCTTCTTTCGTAAACACCTTTTTTGACCATAGCGCTTATGTTGGACATGATGTAGCCTTCACGGACTCCGTTTTGTTCAAGAAGCGCAATAACGCCTTCCTTCGAATATGTTTCTCCGTTAACAGGGCGCGCCAGATAAAGCCATGCTTCGCGCAAATCTTTCGTCACACGAACCACAGTCTGTTTTCCGACTGCTTTCTGTTGGATTTTTTCTGACTCGAAAAGATCGTTTTCACTGAGAAATCTTTCGATTTCTTTTATCGACTCTCCCAGCTGCTCAATAGTGATTTCGTCAGTCATGTTAACCCCACCCGTCATTCATACAAACATAATCAACGTTGCGTCGGTACAGATTGATCATGAAAGAGATTTAAGTCTTTCCTCAACCTGCTCCATCATCTGAGTATATTTAGCGAGTTTTTCTTTTTCTTCGTTAATTTTGCTTTCGGGAGCCTTGGAAATAAACTTCTC
>JAIKXN010000242.1 GCA_024684055.1 Lachnospiraceae bacterium
GTCCGGTAGAGGTGACTCTCAGGAAAGTGCAACAGAAAATAACCGCCGCGCAAGCGGTAAGGGTGAAAAGGCGGTGTAAGAGACCACCGCTTATCCGGTAACGGGTAAGGCTGTGTAAACCCCATCCGAAGCAAGACCAAACGTAGCCGATAAGTTTGCCCGACTTGGCTCAGGTAGGTTGCTTGAAATCCGCAGCAATACGGATTCTAGATAGATGATCGTTCGAGACAGAACCCGGCTTACAGTTCCACTCGTCTGAGTTAACGGAATGCCTGACAGATAAATGTCGGGCACTTTTATTATATATTGCCCAAAGGATCAGGCTATGAAGAAAAACTACACATTCGGACAATTGAAATTCGCCTTAAAACAGGTATGGGAAGCTGACAAACTGCTTCTTGTTTTTTCCATATTCAAAAATTCGATAGAACAGATTTTTTATGTTTTCTTTTTTGTTTATCTGACAAAGTTTATCTTTAACTGTATCGAAAGAAATATCTCTTACAAAAATCTTTTTATTTTTCTTATCGTATCCTGTTCGCTTCACGTCTGCGTTCATTTCACATGCGGATGGTATGAAGCTTACAGAAAGGTAAAAACACCCGAGGTTTACAGATATATATTTCATAAGGTAATGGATCTGTCGGATTCGCTGGAACTCTCGGATTACGAATCACCTGAATTTTTCGACAAATATACGAGAGCACTCGACAGATGCGTCGATTCAGCCATCGACCTGGCGATAAAAACAGGCGTTTATGTCGGTAATGTTGTTTCCACGATAGCTTCGCTCGTGATCGTTGTCATGGTCGACCCAGTGTTTCTTGTTTTCATGATAGTTCCTATGATCGTAAGTCTTTATTTCGGAAACAAAAACGGAAAATGCAATTATGAAAGAGAGAATGCGATTACCAGAGACAAGAGAACGGCGGACTATGTAAAGAGAGTTTATTACGAGAAAAAATATGCTGCCGAAGTAAGACTTTTTGATATCAATTCGATCATGCTCGACAAGCAGGTTGAAGCGGTTGACAAAATGGAAGAAATTTCTCTTAAGTACAGAAAGAAAACAGCATTTTATTCATTCCTGATGAAGAGCAGTTATTCGATCCTTGCGGGTATTGTCGCTTACTTTTACGTTGTATGGAAAGTTAAACTCGGAGATGCTTCGGATATTTCAAGTTACGTTGCAATGATCACCGCAATGTCTTTTTCGACAAACCAGTTAAAGCAGGCTGTTGAAAACAGAATTTTCTTAAGCAATGAATCAAAGCTGTTCAGAAACCTTGAAGAATTTCTGTCAAGAAGCGCAAAGAAAGAAACGGGAAAACCCGATATCGGAGAAATAAAAAGCATCGAACTTATCGATGTTTCGTTTGTATACCCCGGAAGTTCTAAAGAAACCATTAAGAATATCAGCTTCAAATGGAACAAGGGTGAAAAACTTGCTATCGTCGGATATAACGGCGCGGGCAAGACAACTCTTATCAAGCTGCTTATGGGTCTTTATCTTCCTACTTCGGGAAAAATCCTGGTAAACGGAGTCGACTTAAATGAGACAGATACTGATTCCTACAGAGAAAGATTCGGTACTGTATTTCAGGATCTTCAGGTATTCGCAATGCCTCTTGTTGAAAACGTACTTATGAGAAGACCTGAGGGAAAAGAGGATTACGAGAAAGCAAGGAAAGCTCTTGTCAATGCGCAGTTTGATGTTGAACACAGAGGACTGGTAAAAGGACTTGATACCGTGGTCAGCCGCGAATTTGACGAGGAAGGATTTGTTCCTTCGGGAGGTCAGGCACAGAAGATAGCGATAGCGAGAGTGTTTGCGGCAGAGCCCGATATGGTTATTCTCGATGAGCCCTCATCCGCTCTCGATCCACTTGCCGAATACAATATGTATAACAATATGATGAAGCTGTCCGAGGGCCGCGGCGTTATTTTCATTTCACACAGACTTTCGTCGGCCAGGATGGCAGACAAGATATATCTTATGAAAGACGGGGAAGTTGTTGAAAGCGGATCTCATGAAGAACTTATTGCAAACAGGCGTTATTATCATGAGATGTTTACGCTTCAGGCTGAGAATTATCAGGAAAGCTTACCCGAAGAAATGTTGAAAGGAGCGGAGGCGTTTTATGCGTGAGAAAAAAGATAAGATCAAGATCAGCCGGCTTATTTCAAATACATTTTTTATGATAAGATATGCCGCAAAATACGACCGTCCGCTTATCGTTAAGATTTTCATCATGAATGTGATCTTAAAAAGCGCCATGGCTCTTAACGGAACATTTATTTTGAAGATGATCATCGACGGACTTATGGGAGATGCATCTTTTGGCGATATTTCGATCATACTTTTGATCTCGCTTGCACTAGTAGTCTGCATTGAATGGATAACGCAGATCCTTGAAGAATGGGCGAAGGCGAAGATCATTAAACTTGATGGAAAGATTCAGAGAGATCTGATCGAAAAGAACAGCCGTATGGATTTGATCTACTATGACAATCCCGAGTATTATGATACATACGTTTTTGTTGCGAATAATGCCGATCATATGATAGAAGGCGCGGTGGTGATTTCCAGTAAGATCTTCGGCGGTGCGATAGCTCTTCTGGTGGCAGCATCACTAATCTTAACTGTCAATCCTTTTCTTGCGTTATTTCCCGTCGTCGGATTTATCATAAACCTTGTGACTCGTTTCAAGATGGAAGAAATTGAGTATACATGGTGGCTTGAATACAAAAAGCATTTAAGAAAAGCTGATTACTCCAAGCGTGTTTTTTATCAGCCCGAATTTGCAAAAGAGTGCAAACTGACAAATGTAAAAGAACCTTTACGACTTCAGTTTGACGAAGCTCTTGATGCGGCATCGGCAGCAGGCAGAAAATACACACCGCTTCTTACCTGGATATCTCTTTTAAACTGGATCACCGTATTTACCGTCCTTTCATTCTTTGCAGTGCCTGCGTACCTTGGATACCTTGCGCTGGTACTTCACAAAATTGCACTCGGAGAGGTTGCATCGGCTAACAATGCGGCAAACTATGTCAGGAGCAATCTTAATGAGATCAACTACTGTCTGGTTGATTTTCAGATCATCGGGCAGTATGCGGAGAAATTCAGAAAACTTCTTGATTACGAACCCGTCATCGAAGTTGCCGACGGACTGACACCTGATAAAGAAGCAGGTTCGCTTGTTTTGTCAAACGTTACATTCAGATATCCGAATACCGACAAGGATACGTTAACGGATATTTCGATTGAGATAAAGCCGGGAGAAAAGATAGCTATAGTAGGGGAAAACGGAGCCGGCAAGACTACATTTGTTAAACTCCTCATGCGTCTTTACGATGTAACAGACGGAAGCATAAACTACAACGGTCACGATATCAGGGAATATAAAACGAGCGAGTACAGAAAGAAGATAAGCGCCGTATTCCAGGATTACAACATTTATGCCGGAACGATCGCCGAAAACGTGCTTTTAAGACTGTATGACGAAAAAGACAGGGATGAAGTCATCGCTGCTTTGAAAAAAGCCGATTTTTCAAAGAAACTCGACAAGCTTCCTGCGGGTATAGATACGGAACTTACGAGAGAATTCAGCGAGGAGGGAGTCAATCTTTCGGGCGGTGAAAGCCAGAAGATAGCCATATCGAGAGTATTTCTGAAAAATGAGGACAGAGCGATCTCAATCCTTGATGAACCTTCAAGCGCACTCGACCCTGTTTCGGAATACAAACTTAACAAAAATCTTATAGATCATGCGCAGAATGATACAGTCATCTTTATCTCGCACCGCCTTTCGACAACGAGAATGGCCGACAGGATTTATCTTTTTGAGAAAGGAACTGTTATCGAGCAGGGAACGCATGAAGAACTTATGCAGTTAAACGGCCGTTACCGAGAGATGTTTGACCGTCAGGCAAGGAATTACATTCAGTAGCAAAAAAATGGCCTGAAAAATTGAATTGACGGACAAAAAAGTATATAATAAGAATTTAGTACGGCTATTGAACAGAGACTTTTTTACATGAAAATAAAAATGATGGTATTACCATCTTATTAGGCGGAGGAAATATTAATGGAAAAGAAGATTATGCTTGGCAACGAGGCTATTGCCCGTGGCGCATATGAAGCGGGAGTTAAGGTATCTTCTGCTTATCCCGGAACTCCCAGTACCGAGATTAGCGAAAATATCGTTAAATATCCCGAGATTTATGCTGAATGGGCTCCCAATGAAAAGGTTGCCATGGAAGTTGCAATCGGTGCTTCGATCAGCGGTGTAAGAGCACTTGCATCAATGAAAATGGTAGGTGTTAACGTAGCATCGGATCCTCTTTATACGGTATCGTATATCGGAGTTAACGGCGGTCTTGTTCTGGTGGCAGCAGACGATCCCGGACTTTATTCTTCACAGAATGAGCAGGATTCAAGATGCGTAGCCAGAGTTGCTCAGATTCCCGTCATCGAGCCTTCGGATTCTGCCGAGGCAAAAGAATTCACAAAGATCGCATATGATCTGTCCGAAAAATATGACTGTCCCATTATGATAAGGACAACCACACGTCTTGCTCATTCCCAGGGCGTGGTTGAACTTTGCGACAGAAAAGAAATTGACGACAAGCCATACGAAAGAAGCGTTCCCAAGAACGTTATGATGCCTGCAATGGCAAAGGGCAGACATGTCTTCGTAGAGAAGCGTCTTAAAGATATGGCGGAAGATGCATGTACTCTTCCCATCAACAGAGTAGAGATGAATAACACCAAGATCGGTGTTATCACATCGGGTATTCCTTATCAGTACGTTAAGGAAGCACTTCCCGATGCGTCTGTTTTAAAACTCGGTCTGGTTCATCCACTTCCCAGAAAATTAATCGAAGAATTCGCAGCAAAAGTTGATACACTTTATGTTGTTGAGGAACTTGAACCACTTATCGAAGAGCAGGTTAAGTCCTGGGGTATCGCATGCCACGGAAAAGACATACTTACGGTTCAGGGCGAGTATTCTGCAAATATGTTAAGAAAAGCAATCCTTAACGAAGAGGTTAAGACGGAAGAGCCCGCAAAGGTTCCCGCAAGACCTCCGATTCTTTGCCCCGGCTGTCCTCACAGATCTACATTTACGGTTCTTAACGAACTTAAGATGCATGCCGCAGGAGATATAGGATGCTACACACTCGGTGCAGTTGCACCTCTTAACGTAATCGATACGACCGTTTGTATGGGTTCATCCATTTCCACTCTTCACGGTATGGAAAAGGCAAAAGGAAAAGAATATATAAAGAACTGGGTTGCTGTTATCGGAGATTCAACATTCCTTCATACAGGCATCAACTCACTTCTTAACATGGTATACAACAAAGCAACAGGTACTGTTATCATCATGGATAACTCAACCACAGGTATGACAGGTCATCAGGATCATGCAGCTACCGGTAAGACATTATCCGGCGAAGCTACATATGCAGTAGATCTGATCGATCTTTGCCATGCACTCGGTGTTCAGTATGTAACTGTTGTTAATGCATTTGATACAGAGAAATTAAAAGCAGTTATTAAAGAAGAAGTTGCAAGAGATGCCGTTTCGGTTATCATTTCCCAGGCACCCTGCGCACTTCTTAAAACAAACGTTTCACATAAGAAATGCTATGCGATTCCCGACAAGTGCAAGAAATGCGGAATGTGCTTAAAGCCCGGATGTCCTGCCATGAGCAAGAATCCCGACGGAACAATAGCGATTGACGATACAATGTGCAACGGATGCGGACTTTGCGCATCAAGATGCAAATTTGACGCAATCGAGACAAGGGAGGTGTGATCATGGAAACCAAGAGCATTATGATTGTTGGTGTAGGCGGTCAGGGTACTTTGCTTACAAGCAGAATTTTAGGCGGTGTGATTACCGAAGCAGGATATGATGTAAAATTATCCGAAGTACACGGAATGGCACAGAGAGGCGGAAGCGTTGTTACATTCGTTCGTTACGGCGAAAAGGTTTACGAACCCATCGTTGAAGAAGGATGTGCAGACGTTCTCATTGCTTTCGAGAGACTTGAAGCATTAAGATATGCTCATTTCCTCAAAAAAGACGGCGTGCTTATCGTAAACGATCAGAGAATCGATCCCATGACTGTTCTTACGGGGGCAGCAGTTTATCCCGAGAACATCATTGAGGATTTAAAAGGAAAATACAAGGTTATGGCTCTTGATGCCATGGCTGAAGCAAAGAAACTCGGCAATTCAAGAGTTTTCAATACGATCATAGTCGGCGTTGCCGCAAAACATATGGATTTTGCAAAGGAAGACTGGATTAAGGTTATTGAAAAGACGGTTCCCGCAAAGACCATTGACATTAACAAGGCAGCTTTTGAAGCCGGTTATGCTTTATAGTTTTTAAGGATATGCAATTAAGGATGATTTTTTAAGTTTTAACTTACTGCAGGCGCTTGAACCTGCTGAAGATGCGTTAACAATTAGTACAGGAAAAAGAGGTTACACACAACATGATTTGGAATGAAGCAAGAGAGTGCATGAGCCGGGACGAGATGGCCAACATGCAGGGAGCAAGACTTAAAAAGCTCGTCGCAAATGTATATCATAACGTTGAATTTTATCGTAAAAAGATGCAGGCTATGGGACTTGAACCCGGCGATATCAAAGGTATTGAGGATATCACAAAACTTCCGTTTACCACAAAGAATGATCTGAGAGACAACTATCCTTTCGGTCTTCTTGCAGTACCCAATTCACAGATTGTCCGTGTTCACGCATCAAGCGGAACAACCGGTAAGGCAACCGTTGTAGCATATACCAGAAGAGATATCGAGGCATGGCAGGAATGCGTTGCAAGAGATCTTGTAATGTGCGGCATCACCAAGGAAGACATGATTCAGGTTGCTTACGGATACGGTCTTTTCACAGGCGGTCTCGGACTTCATTACGGTGCTGAAAACCTCGGCTGTATGACGGTTCCCATGTCAACGGGTAATACCAAGAGACTTGTAACCATGATGGAAGACTTCGGTGTAACAGCTATTGCCTGTACTCCTTCATACCTTCTTCATATTGCTGAAGTTATCGAAGAAATGGGTGTTAAGGACAGACTTAAATTAAAAACTGCAATCTGCGGTGCAGAACCCTGGACAGAGAAGATGCGACTGCAGATTGAAGAAAAACTCGGAATCAATGCACATGATATCTACGGATTAAGCGAAGTGTGCGGACCGGGTGTTGCATGTGACTGCGGCTTCCACAAGGGACTTCATGTTCAGGAAGACCATTTCTATGCAGAAATAGTAAACAAAGAAACTCTTGATCCCATGGCAGACGGTGAAGTAGGCGAACTCGTATTCACAACACTTACCAAAGAGGGACTTCCTCTCTTAAGATACCGTACCAAGGACCTTACAAGTATCGATCATTCTCCCTGCGAGTGCGGACGTACCACACCCAGAATTTCCAAATTCAAGGGCAGAAGCGATGACATGCTTATCATCCGCGGCGTAAACGTATTCCCTTCACAGGTTGAAACGGCTCTTCTCGAAATCGAGGGAGTATCGCCTCATTATCTGATGATCGTAGACAGAGTCAATAACCTTGATACACTTGAAGTTCAGGTTGAAGTTGACGAGAGTCTCTTCTCGGATGAAATCAAGGAAATGGAAAATCTTACCAAGAAGATTTCGGCTGCTCTTCAGAGCGCACTTCTCATTGCGGTTAAGGTTAAACTCGTAGAGCCCAGAACTCTCGAGCGTTTCGAAGGAAAGTCAAAGCACGTTATCGACAAGAGAGTACTTGTTGATTAATTGATCGGAAATAAGTTATTTATAACGGTATACCGATAAAATTTTACAGGAGGGTTTCGATATGTATCTTAAACAGTTAATAGTATTTCTTGAAAACAGAGAAGGAAGATTGGATAATATAACAGACATTCTTGCTAAGAACGATATCAACATCGTATGTCTTTCACTTGCAGACACAAGCGAATACGGCGTAATCAGAATGATCGTTTCCGATCCCGAAAAGGCTAAAGAGGTTCTCAAGGCTGAGGGATGTTCCGCAAGACTCAACGATGTTCTTGCAATCAACATGGAACAGAAGGCCGGCTCATTAAACAAGCTTACCAAGACAATGACAAAGGCCAACATTAATATCGAATATATGTATACACTGAACTCAAGCAAGAATGCTGGTTCAATGGTTCTTAAATGTTCCGATATCGAAAAGGGCTATGCGGCTGCCAAGGAGGCAGGCTTTGATCTGGTTGATCCCGATACCGCATACAATATGTAAAAAATTTTTAAGAATATTTTTAAGCGAAGGATTCCCGGAGTCCTTCGCTTATTTTTTTACAAAAAATACTCAAACACAGTTTTGGGTTATTGAGGAAGAGGGGGTAATGTGATACAATAACAAAGTAATTTTCAGAAAGAGACAACGATATGAATTTAGAGAGATATTTAAACCCCGAACAGGCTGAAGCAGCCGATTCGCTTGAAGGTCCGGTACTGATTCTGGCGGGTGCGGGAAGCGGAAAAACCAGGACACTTACATACAGAATCGCAAATCTTATAGATCACGGAACAGATCCCAGAAACATCATGACCATCACTTTCACAAACAAAGCTGCGGAAGAGATGAGAAAGAGAGTCGACGATATAGTCGGATTCGGCTCGGATGCCATCTGGGTTTCGACATTCCATTCCACATGTGCGAAGATTTTAAGAAGACATATAGATTTACTGGGATTCAGCAACGATTTTTCCATTTATGATACGGATGATTCGAAGAAAGTCATGACGGATCTTTTGAAAAGACATGATTTTAATCCCAAGGATTATCCGCCCAAGATGATTCTTTCGGTGATCAGCACCAACAAAAACGAAATGATCACGCCGGATGAATACGAATCGTCTGCAAAGAATGATTTTGAGAAGAAGACAGCGCTTTTATACAGGGAGTATCAGACGACTCTCATGGATAACAATGCGCTTGATTTCGATGATCTGCTTCTTTTATGCGTTGAACTGTTCAAGAAGAACAAGGACGTGCTTGAAAGTTACAGAAACAGATTCAGATACATCATGGTTGACGAGTATCAGGATACCAATACCGTTCAGTTTGCTTTTGTAAAACTGCTCGCCGACAAGTACAGGAATCTCTGCGTTGTAGGTGATGACGACCAGTCCATTTACCGCTTCAGAGGAGCGAACATAAGGAACATTCTTGATTTTGAGAAGAATTATCCCGATGCAAAAGTTATCAAACTCGAGCAGAATTACCGTTCAACCGAAAATATCCTGAATGCGGCAAATATCGTAATAGCAAACAATGCGGGAAGAAAAGAAAAGACACTCTGGTCGAAAAGAGGAACCGGTACGAAAATCCATTTCAGATATTTCAATTCGACCAAAGAAGAGGCTATGTTTGTTGTTGATGACATATATACGAAAGTCAGAAGGCGCGACTGTTTAAGAAACGACTGTGCCATTCTTTACAGAACCAATCAGCAGTCCCGTGAAATTGAAGAAGCAATGCTTCGAGAGAACATTCCATATACGATTGTCGGAGGTACAAACTTCTATTCCAGACGTGAGATTAAGGATATTCTCGCTTATTTAAAAACCATTGCAAACGGAAGCGACAATCTTAATGTCGAAAGAATAGTCAACGTACCCAAAAGAGGGATAGGCGAGACATCACTTTCGAAAGCAAGAAGTTATGCACTCAATAACGATCTTTCTCTTTTTGATGCGCTTCTTCATGCCGACAGGATTCCGGGTATCGGAAAGGCGGCTTCAAAGATGATGAATTTTGCGGCGGACATTGCAGTATTCAGAGCCAGGATCAATGAATGCGAATTTGATGACATCCCCGAACTTATCGGCGAACTTATCGAAAATGTCAAATATCAGGATTATATAAGAGAAACCGAAGATGAAGATTCGGCAAAGGACAGACTTTCGAACATTGACGAACTTATTTCCAAGGCTGCATATTTTGAGGAAAAATATGCTCAGGATAATCCTGAATCGGAAAAAGGACCTTCACTTCAGGAATTCTTAAACGAGGTTTCGCTTGTTGCGGATATAGACAATGCGGATATGGCATCGGACAGAGTTCTTATGATGACTCTTCATTCTGCCAAAGGTCTTGAGTTTTCACATGTTTACATTGTGGGAATGGAAGACGGACTTTTCCCCGGAGACCGCTCAATAATGAGTGCCGACAGGGAAGACATGGAAGAGGAAAGAAGACTTGCTTATGTTGGAATCACGAGAGCCAAGGACGACCTTACGCTTACGGCTTCATCGTCAAGAATGCAGAGAGGCCAGTGGGTGAATTATCCAATAAGCAGATTCGTAAAGGAAATTCCCGTCGAACTTATTGATTCATCTGTAAGACTCACGAAGAAAACGGTGGATGAACTTCCGCCCGTAACTTCGAGATATCAGATGTACGGAATGAACAAATCAATCGCAGGAAACAATGTCGGAAAGAACAGTCCGATAAAAACCATGCCGTTTGCCGCGGACAAGAGCAAGGGCTTATATTCCAATCCTTCGGGAAAAAGTGTCGGGATTAAGACAATGCCAATTGTGGCAAAAGAGAGTTCTTCATATGCTTCTCCTGAAGTAAAGGCAAAAGGAGAGGGCAGGACGGCTGCAAAAGCTAAAATCAAATCCGTTCCCGAGCTTACAAAGGGAAGCGAGCTGAAAAGCGAAGTAACTTATAAAGTTAATGACCGTGTGAGTCATATCAAATTCGGCGAAGGTATTGTCAGGGATATTGACACTTCCGGAATAAATACATATGTCACTATAGATTTTGAACAATACGGACAGCGCGTGCTGGATTCGAGATTCGCCAAACTTACGGTTATTTCGTGATGAATGGATATTAAGAAAAACAAGGTCGAAAAATAAAATTGTGATTTAATTTTTCGACGATTGTTTGTAATGGGAAAAGTATGAAAGTATTATTTCGTGCAGATGCAAATTCAAATATCGGGCAGGGACATGTGATGAGATGCCTTTCCATAGCTGACGCGCTTACGGAAGCGGGGCATTTTTGTATTTTTGCTTCTGCCGATGAGACTGCCTCATTGATAATCACTCAGAGAAGATTTGACTGTAAGATTCTCGGAACGGATTATTCGGATCCCGAAAGCGAAACGGAGGCCATCCGGAAAGTGATCGATGAAATAAAGCCGGATGTGATAATTGTTGATGGTTATTATGTAAACCAAAATTATTTATTAATGCTTCGCGGGTTTGCTCCGACCGTTTACATGGATGATGTTTATACATTTGCTTATGAAACGGATATGCTTATCAATTACAATGTGTATGCTTCTTTGGAAAAGTATGAAAAACTTTATGAAAAAGAGGGCGTAAAACTTCCGAAACTTCTTCTGGGACCAAAATATGTGCCTTTAAGAAAAGAGTTTACGATTCGAAAAGAAAAAACGATTCCCGAAAAGGCAAAAAAGATCATGATATCGGTCGGCGGAGCGGATCCTCTTCATCTGGCACTTGCTTTTCTTGAAGAGATTATATCGGATGATGTGCTTTACTGCGAATATTCCTTCAATTTCATACTCGGAAGGATGGAACCTGACATAGATATCATAAAGCAGAAAGCTTCAGACAGAGCAAACGTTAAAGTAAACGTAAATGTTCTTAACATGAAAGACATGATAGAAGATGCGGATCTTGTTATTTCCGCAGCCGGAAGTACACAGTATGAAATCTGTGCCTGCAAAACACCGTGCATCAGCTTTTCGATGGCGGACAATCAGGTTGAGGGATGTTTGAAATTCGATGAGATCGGTGCTTTTGTTTCTGCCGGAGACGTACGAAATAATACGGACTTTGTTAAGGATCTTTTCTCAAAGATGGTTTCTCTTTCGAAAGACAGAGATAAAAGAGAGAAAATGTCTGCAGTATCCGGTGAACTTGCTGACGGACTCGGCGCTTCGAGAATTGCCGGAGAACTGGAAAAACTGGTAAAAGCGCCCGTGGACCGGAGATAAGAAGAGTGAGAAAGGACATTTCCGGGGCAGGGGAAAAATATAAAATAAAACTATCTTTTTTTATACTAAAGTGATATAATCTATTTATATTGAACTTCTTAGTTGCAAAGGGGGACGAGAATTATGCTTAATGTACTTAAGGTATTTAAGAAAATAAAGGATTTTGATGATTTTCTTGAAATTACAAAATTAGACGGAATTTTAAACAAGAAGAAGAGAGAACAGGAAGAAGCAGAAGCTGCAAAGAGACGTAATATTATCATTACAATTCTTGCCATCGTTGGTGCGATCGCAGCAGTAGCGGGTATCGCTTATCTTGTTTATCGTTATCTTACACCTGATTATCTTGAAGACTTCGATGATGACTTCGATGATGATTTCGATGATGACTTCTTTGATGATGAAGACGCTATCGAAGACAAGGAAGATAAGGAAGACAAGGAAGACTAATTCAGACTTTTCTAAATATTTTTTATACGGATATAAAAAATTAAGGAATAACAAATTTATTTGTTATTCCTTTTTTCGCTATGTTATCCGATAAAAAAGTGCGAAACGTTCGATTTAGTTTTCCTTCGCTAATAAACTAGTGCACAAACCTTCCAGCTGCCGTTTTCCTTGTAGTAGTAGAAGCGGGCATTTGTAACGTAATCCTGGGGCCTTACGCCGTATATGAGCATGTGCTGCGTATGTTCGATATCACAGAAAAACGCATCTTCGCTGTAGGGTATGAACTCAATGATTTTGTCTTCAACCTCGGGTGTGGTATGTCTCGGGAAATATGCAAGGCTGCTTCTGTTGGACTTGATCTCTTTAACGATCAGATTGTCCTTGGTAAATACCGTATCGAGACTGTTGTCGCCAAGTTCTCTGCAGACTACCTTGGTATAAATATCGACCGCATATTTTGCGAATTCGATCATCTCTTTTTCCGTGTCTTTATCCACAGTGAAAGGTACTTCGTAAACACCCGTTGAATTGTTTAATTCGGGTTCGATCTCGAGACCGAAACTGTTTACTGCTCTGACTGAAGGCTGTTCGTAAAGATCATCGACTTCATAATATTTTGTCGAAGGAAGCCTGGTGAAATCTGCGAAGTGCTTTTCTTCGGATTCTTCCGTTCTGTATACATAATCAGATGAAAGTTCGACATCGTTTACGTATATTTTGCAGTTGTCAGCGGCTTTTATTTTAACGTTCCATTCGGGTTCTGTGTAAACTTCGATCCTGTCAGTTTCGTAATTTGGAAGATCGTGAGCTCTTTTCTGATCGCTCATTTTAAGATACACGGTGGCGATAATGTAATTGTCGGCCGTAATGTAGTAAACCGGATTTTTGTCGGAAGATTCTTTGGTTTCCGTATATGCAAGTTCTTTTTCACCGATAAGTTTCGAGATATAGTTTTCTACATTTTCTTCGGTTTCAAAATTCGTGATATCGGGCTTTTCGCTGATCAGTTCATATATAGCCGATGCATCCCTCGAATTAAATGTTGCCATTATATCATCCATTTTGTGAAATGGAAGAGAAGCCTGGTAAACCGCTTCGTAATCCGTAAGGAATGCATTGAAGCGAATGAGGAAAACAGCGATGCCGGCAATAAGAATCGTGCACCAGACGGCAAGGAATATCAAAAAGGCTCTTCTTCCTTTTTTGAGGGAAGAATAGTCGACTGCTTCAGGCTGAACTTCTTTGCCTGTTTTTTCATTTGCTTTGGTGCGGGATTTTTTGCCGGAACGGAATTTACCGTTATCGTTTAACGGACGAAGGGCAAATTCCGTGGCTTTTTTTGAATCCGTGATCTTTTTTTCGAGAGATGAAAAAGAAACATCCTGGGCCCATGAAGCATCATTCGGGTTGTCCATTTTGCTCATTTTCTTTTTGGCATTGAATAAATCGCGGTCCATGGGTTACCTCTTTTCAACTACAAAAGCTGAAGGCATTGCTCTCGAACCGAGAGTACAACTCGAAACAACATCTTCATTGTTATATACCATTGAGGAGGACATGCCGCCGTCGAGATTGGCAGCATTGACTGCTCCGAATTCTTCCATGATTTCAATAAGATCTCCCATTGTGGCGCCTAAAGATGAAGGCTGTCTTCCTTCGATTACAAGAAGGAGAACATCGCCGTTAGCTCGCTGTCCGATTGCTGTACGGGGATTAAGGCCGCTTCCAGAACCCGAGTAGGATGCGGATTTGCCGTTAACGATAAGCGCCGGTCCGAAAGATACCGCATCTCTTACGCCGATCGACATTGCATATCCTGCAGTCATTCTTCCGACCACGAGAACGTCTTCGTTTGTGAAACCGTAAATGTCATAGGATGTGCCGGGATCTCCGAATCTGAGTTTCCCTTCTGAGAAAACAACGCCTTCGGGCATTCCGCCGTTTCCGAGGCCTATTTCATCGTCGTATTTACCGCCGTTTACGCCTGCAACACAGTCATATTTCTCGACAAGCTTTGCGAGCGTAAGTCCGGGTGCATCGTAATCGTAATAATCCAGAGTGGCAACTTTGACTCTTGAAGGGTCGTAAACCACCATCATTTTTCCTTTGTAGGTATCTCCGTGAACATCGAAGATATCAATGCCGTCGCCGTCCGGATCGAGAGACGGATCGGTTTCGATCGTTTCCGTTTCCGTGGTTTCCTCTGAACCTTCGGCAGACGAATTGGTTTTTACCATTGCGATATCGGTAATTTCCTCGAATTCGGTTGTATTGTTTTTGGAAAGAATTTCGTTTATTTCATCCTGAGAAAGATAGATATCCGCCATGATTCCGCCGACGCTGGATTCTTTTGCGGATGCAACGAAAAGATCCCTGATTCTTTTGGAAGGACCTTTGTTTATTAGGAAAAGGAAAAAGTAGAGACCGACAACGAGAATTAAAAGAGTGCATCCAAACCAAATAAAGAATCGACCTGCATATCGACCGATTCGTGAAAGGACGCTGTTCTTATTTCCCCTTTTTTCTGTTCCCCTGGTTTTCATAAAATGCTTTGCTTTTCTTGTGTTTGATATACTATATAAATACCATATTTTGGTTTGTTTAACAACAATTAGTTTTTTGTTGCCAATAAATGTAAAAATATAGTGGAAGTCTTTGACAAATAGGTTTACATAAATTGAAAAATGCGTTTATTTTTTTATTTTGTGCATTTTTTTATATGATTTCGTGAATAAAAGTTTGAAAAATTTATCTTCTGGTATATAATAAATTGTTGGTTTTAATAAATAGGGGTTATCTGGTCCTGTTTTAGGGAAAACGTTTTAGGAACGGGTAAAAAGTCAAATTAATAGTTCAGGTAAGTTTTATGAAATATCAGGTCAGAAAAGCAGCCGGAATGTACTGGCTGACGGATATCGAAAACCGTAATCTTCTGGAATTCAAAAAACCTATGGCCATGAATGAATCGGGGTTTGAAATGTGGCAGAGGCTCGTTGAAAGAAAGGGCGAAGAGGATACGGCGAAAGAACTGGCACAAATTTATGATATCGACTATGGAGATATCATTGAAGATGTGAAAACTTTCAAAAAAACACTGTCGGAAAACGGAATTAATTTGAATTAAAAAATATATAGGATACAAAATGAACATTTTATTAATCGGAGGCTGCGGAAGCCTCATTAACAACCTAATTGTTAAGTTCAAAAAGGAAGGGCACAGAGTTTATCTTATAACGGGCAAACGTTATTCTAACGATCCTTATCAGAGGGTTTTCGAAAAGTATAATTTCCCTTATGAAGCTTCATGTCTGAAAGAAATATTTGAAAGTGTAAGACCGGATATTACCATATATCTGGGTGCTTTTGATACCAATTATAAATGGGATAACGAAGAAGCGGAAGCTGTTCATTATTCCTCAGGTCTCATGAATATTCTGATGAGTTTTACGACAAACGATTCGGGAAGATTCATTTATTTATCCAGTGATGAAGTCTTCGGTCTCGGCCTTGACAGAGATATTACCGAATACGACGATAAGACAAGCGTAACTGTTAAAGGCATGGTTCTCGCTCAGGCTGAGGAAATGTGCGAGTCTTATAAAATCTATAAGGGAATCGATATCATTACCTTAAGAATGGACCATTTATTTACATTCCCCAAGAAGAGAAGCGAAGCGATGGACATCTGCACTCAGATGTGTCTTACGGCACTTGAAGACGCAACCATTACCATTAATCCGGAAAATGTTCATTCGCTTTTATATGAATCGGATGCTGTTCAGTTTATATTCAACGTGGCAAAATCTCCGAGCCACACATACAGTCTTTACAATATTTCATCACAGCAGGAAATCACCGAAAAGGAACTTGCGGATATTATCGTTGAGCATATGCATTCTCCGGTTGTTATCGTTAACAGGGATGGCGCTCCGATAAGAAGAGTGCTTTCGGGAAAACTGTTCGAAAGAGAATTCGGAAGCAATACAGTCTGCGATCTCGACAAGGTAATTCAGAAGATTACCGCGTACATGCAGAAGAACAGATATGTATTTTTAAACGATCTTGACAAGAAACCGCCTTTTTACAAAATCATTCTCGACAAGGCGGGCTGGTTTATCCATGCGATCATTCCTTTCATGGAAAACCTCGTGGCATTCATTCCTTTCTTTATGTTAAATAACAGAGCGGTAGGTTCGCAGTATTTTGCGAATCTTGATTTCTATCTGCTTTATGTTCTTCTTTTTGCCATAGTTTACGGTCAGCAGCAGGCTATTTTCTCGGCTGTTCTGGCTGTTATCGGATATATTTTCCGACAGATGTACGACAAAACGGGATTTGAAGTTCTTCTTGATTCCAATACATACGTATGGATAGCGCAGCTTTTCATCATAGGAATGGCTGTCGGTTATTTGCGTGACCAAATCAAGAAATTAAGAAAAGAGAGCGTTGACGAAAGAGATTTCCTGTCGCTCCAGCTTCGCGATATCCGTGATATCAATACAACAAACGTAAGAGTTAAAGATGCGCTTGAAACACAGATTGTAAACCAGAACGATTCAATGGGCAAGATTTACAAGATTACTTCAAGACTGGATCAGTACTCGCCCGAAGAAGTTCTTTTCTACGGCGCCGAAATGGTTTCGTCCCTTGTAAAGAGCAAGGATGTTGCAATTTACGTTGTTTCCAATTCACAGTATGCACGTCTTTTCTCAGCAACGAGCGAGAAAGCAAGAACAATGGGCAATTCCTTAAGATATAAGGAAACAGGCGAATTATACGACAGCATTGGAAACAAGGAAGTATATATCAACAGAAAACTTGATGACGAATTCCCCATGATGGCAAACGCCATTTATGACGATGAAGACAAGATCCAGATCATTGTAATGGTATGGACGATGCCCTGGGAAAACATGACACTCGGTGAAGCCAACCAGCTTGTTATCATCAGTGCCCTTATCAAGAACGCCATCATCAGATCCAGCCGTTATCTCGATGCTCTCGCAGAAAAGAGATATCTTGAAGATACAAGAATTCTTAACAAGGAAGCATTTAAAGACCTTACCAATGCATATCTTAATGCCGAAAGAGAAGGGCTTGCAGAATGCGTTCTTTTGAGGATCAATGCAGATGCGAGCGAATTCGTTTCACTCGGAAACAGACTGGAAAAATTACTCAGAGAATCCGATATTATGGGTATTTACGAAGATGACAGGCTTTACATCCTTCTTTCGAATACCAAGAAAGAGGATTCAAGATTTGCGATAGAAAGAATTACCGGCAACGGTATCGACTGTGAATATGTGGAGGATGGCGTAAGATGTCTTCGTTCGGACGCGACGTAGTGGCTTTTATCATCCTCATGGTGATAAATACCGCGGTTTCCGTCATTTATTATCTTTTAAACAAATTAATATTTAACAAGAATACCGAAGATGAAAAAGAAGATCACGAAAACAAGCACGGCCTCGAGATAAGACTTATTGTAATGATTCTCGTGCCCGTTGCAGGTCCTCTGTTTTTCATCGGTTCATGGATAATATATAGAATATTCTTTTCCGAAGAAGTCGACCTCGAAGACGTTGTGTTCAGCAAGGACAAAGTCAAATTCAATGTCCGTGCTGAGGAAGAGAAAGAAAGAAACCTTACTTCTCTTGAAGAAGCGGTTGAGATTACGGATAAGAGAGAACTCAGAACTCTTATGATGACTGTTGTTAGCGGCGACATCAAAAAATTCCTTTCTTCGATCAACTTCGCACTCTCAAGCGATGATTCGGAAACGGCGCATTATGCGGCTTCCGTTCTTCAGGACGCTCTGAACGATTTCAGAGTAAATGTTGCAAAACAGTACAAGAAGATGAGAGAAGATGAAGACAACAAAGCAATCTATGCCGAAGGTCTTACCAAATACATGAACGTTATCCTTGCACAGAAAGTTTTCATCGATATGGAACAGAGAGAATACGTCAGCAGACTCGATGAAGTATCCGATATAGTTTTTGAAGAAGCCAGAGAGAGACTAAACGACGAGGATATGGAACAGGTGGCCCTGAGGCTTCTTGAAATAGACGAGTATGAAAAGTGCGAGAAATGGTCCGACAGAATCAAAATGGTCTATCCCGAAGCGCTTTCAGCCTATACATGCAAGCTCAAACTTCTTTTCAAAATGGAAAGAAAAGACGAATTTTTCGAAACCATTGAGGAACTTAAGTCCTCTTCGATAGTCATAGACAAGGAAACGCTTGAACTTATAAGAGTTTTCCGGAAGGAATAATAAATGGTATCAAGAAGAAACCTGGTTACGATTCTTCTTATGATGATAACCGTATTTTTCATGTTTCAGTTTACGCAGGTCATCAAAGTCAGAGGCAATCAGTATGATACAAATGAATATGCAAAGGAAGTAATTCAGACCGCGGACAAGGAATATGTTCCCTCTTCGGAAGATGACACGATCGTATTCCTCGGGAAAACGGGCACGGAAGTTTACGATACCGTTGAAGAATGGTGCAGATACTCGAAAAGAAATCTTAAGGTGTACGATAATGCGGACATCAAAGATAACTTAAAGGGTTCTCATCTTATCCTTATCGATTCGAATACGACGGACATTGTAAAAGATCAGATTAAGATTATGGCTCTTTCCGATTACAAGATTCCCATTGTATTTTTAAATCTTCCGGAAGTTAAGAAGATAAGATACGAATACAAATTCAGGGAAATGCTCGGAATCACCAAGGTTAAGGATGATGAAGTGGAAGCAAAAGGCTTTCAGGCATTTGGCGGATTTCTTTTGGGCGGCGAGGCGGCTTACATGCCTCAGAAAAAAGAGGAAGAAAAATACAACGACTTTGACTGCAATATCCCCTGGTATGAAACAGGTGCGGGAACAAAAACCTACGTAGTTGCCATGATGGATGAAAGAAGAGTCAAGGCAAATGATTTTCCCAAACTCTTATGGAGAAACAATTATAACGGAACTTTTGTCTTCGTCGTTGCAACTGATGTGATCAACAAAGATACCGGAATGGGATTCTTGAGCGCCATCGATTATTCGGCTTACGATTACAGTCTTTATCCTGTCGTGAATGCACAGAATTTCGTTCTTTCCGATTATCCGGTAATAGCGAATGAAAATGATGAAAAGATCGAACAGATTTACAGCATGGATGCGATGAGTCTTTCAAGAGACATTACATGGCCGTTTTATCTGTCGCTTTCATCGAGATACAAAATGAAACTCACCTGCTTTGTAAATACGGGATACAACTATCCGAATGCGGGCGAGGCTTCCAGAGATTATCTTTCGTTCTATCTTCAGCAGGTAAAGGAAATCAACGGTGAGTTCGGACGAAGTCTTAATCTTAATGAATTTGACAAAGAGTTCGGAAACAAGATGGCGGCCGATGAGCATTTCTTCGAAGATCTGAACGATTATCATTACTCCGCAGCCTACATAAACAGACTTGAGGATAAAGCGGTGAACATGATAAAGGAAGACGGCACTTTACTCAGAAGAATACACACCGTCGTAAGTCAGAGAGAAGATAACGACGATTTACTCGGTTACCTTGATGATACGGTCACGATCCAGAAGATCACAAACGTGGCCGACGAATATTCATACAGAAAAGAACTGCGTCACAGATGCATGCTTACATCCATCGGATATGCGTCGACGCTTGTTGATATGCACAAAGTCCTTTATCCCGAAAAAACATCGGATGAATGGCAGATGTTTTCAAAAGACGTATCATCTTACATCGATACGTTCTGGACGAGAAACGATGAGTTTGAATACACCGCGGTTTCGGAAAGCGATACGAGAGTAAGAAATTTCCTTAATCTTGATTATAACGAAGAGAGAAACGGTGATACTCTGGTAATAAACTTAACGGGAACGGATGATGCGTATTTCGTTTTAAGAACTCACGATGAAGATATTGTAAATGTCGAAGGCGGAGATTTTACAAATCTTGAAAATAACGTTTTCATGATTCACGCGGTATCGGATACCGTAACGGTTAATTTCAGTGAATCCAAAAAAGTATTAAAGTATGACGGCTTGCTTAAATAGCCGAAACAGGAGCAGCTTAGATAATGAGAATCTGTATTGTTGCCGAGGGATGCTACCCCTACGTGGTTGGTGGTGTTTCAGGCTGGATTAACAGTATGATAAAGTCATTTCCCGAACATGAATTTGTGGTACTGTCCATAATATCGGACAGGTCGTTGAGCGGGAAATTCAAGTATGAACTTCCGGAAAACGTTTCGGAGGTTTACGAGGCTTATCTTGACGACTTTGACTGGGGCAACAGACCGAAGGAAGGAAGAAGAACTTATCTTTCCGCGAGACAGTACAAGGCTTTAAGAAGCATAATTTTTAACTACGATCCCGAGTGGAATGCAATATTCGATCTTTTCCAGAGAAGCAATATTTCCATTGATGATATTCTGATGGGAGCTGACTTCTTAAACATTGTTAAGGAATACTACGACAAGAACTTTTCACAGATAGTTTTTTCGGATTTCCTCTGGACTATGAGATCGATCTATCTGCCTTTGTTCCTGATTCTTAAAACAAATATTCCCGACGCGGATGTTTATCACTGTGTGGCTACGGGATATGCCGGACTTCTCGGAAGTATGGCGAAATATATTTACAATTCGAAACTCATTGTTTCCGAACACGGTATCTATACAAGAGAACGTGAAGAAGAACTTTTAAAGGCTTCCTGGGTTGGAGGCATCTACAAGAAGATCTGGATAGAGCAGTTCAAAAAGATGTCACAGCTTGCATATGACAAGGCGGATATCGTAACGGCTCTTTATCCGCATGCGAGAGAACTTCAGATAGATTTAGGATGCGACAGCAGAAAAATCGAAATCACTCCGAACGGGATCGAAGTCGAAAGATTTGAGGATATACCCGGCAAGACTGAAGAAGATGAAGAGTTCATCAATGTCGGAGCGATAGTCAGAGTGGCACCGATCAAAGACATAAAGACAATGATACGTGCTTTTGCTTTTGCCAAAAAGGAAGTTCCCAATCTTAAACTCTGGATCATGGGACCCACGGAAGAGGAAGAAGAGTACGCAAAAGAGTGTTTTGAACTTGTAGACGTAATGGAAATAAGAGATGTTGTATTTACCGGAAAAGTAGATGTTACGGAATACATCGGAAGAATGGATTTTACGCTTCTTACCAGTATAAGCGAGGGCCAGCCCTTAACCATCCTTGAAAGCTTCGCTGCAAAGAAACCGGTTATCGCAACCGATGTGGGTAACTGCCGCGATTTAATATACGGAGTCGGCTTTGATGAATTCGGTACGGCAGGAGTTCTCTGTCATATCATGCACATCGAAGAAATCGCTCATGCGATGACTGAACTTGCTCTCGTTGAAGAGAAGAGAGAAGCAATGGGAGAAGCCGGTTACAAGAGAGTCTGTGCAGAGTACAGAGTCGAAATGATGAAAGATAAATACGAAGAAATATACGAAGGCATTCGTTTAAGCATGTAATTTTTCGGAAAGGCGGAATAAACAATTGGCCGGAATAGGTGTCAGATTAAACAGAATATACAACAAGAATACGATTACGACCAATGTATTCGGTTTCGGTTACAGTACGGTCATTACCGTTGCTCCGATGTTTCTGGTTATCCTGGCCGTAATGCTGATGCAGTATCTTCTCGGCTTTTCCAAACTCGGATATGCGTCGAGAGAATTGTATGCATCAACGGTTCTTTATATTTTCATATTTGCGCTTCTTTCCGCATCGCCCTTTAACGCGGTATTGTCAAAGTACATGTCTGACGTTATTTACTGGGAAACATATGAAGATATCATGCCCTGTTTCCATATAGGACTTGTAATGAACGTAATAATCAGTTCCATCCTCGGAATTCCTTTTGTTATCAGAGAGTATTTTGTCGGACAGGTTGCGCTTCCTTTTGTTCTTGCCGGATATTTGGGATACATGACGCTTGTGCTTGTTTTCTACACAATGCTTTATCTGTCAATCTGCAAGGACTACAAGAAGATTTCATACTATTTCCTCTGGGGAATGGGACTGACCGTAATACTTTCGCTTATTCTTGTAAAGCTTTTCAAAGTTGAATGCACTTTTGCGATGCTTGTTTCGCTCGATGCGGGATTTATGCTGATAGCGATACTTGAGTTTGCAAAGGTAAGAAGCTACTTCAGAACCAATTCCGGAAAGTACAAGGAAGTGCTTTTGTATTTCAAAAAATACTGGCAGCTCGTTATTACGAACTTCCTTTATACTCTGGGACTTTACATTCACAACTTTGTTTTCTGGACAACGGATATGCGCATCGTTGTTGTTAAATGTTTCGTCAGCATGATGAGTTACGACATGGCCACATGTCTTGCAATGTTCACGAATATCTCCGCAACGGTTATCTTTATTTCGAGAGTGGAAATGTATTTCCATGAAAGATACAAACTTTATTCGGAGGCTGTAATCGGCGGAAGAAAAATGGATATTGAAGAGTCAAAACACAGAATGTTTTCACAGCTTTCGGAAGAACTATTGAACCTCGTCAGAATTCAGTTTATCGTATCGGTTGTTGTTTTCCTTCTGGCGGTAATTTTCCTTCCGAGATTCGGATACGGCGGACTTGTAATGCAGATTTATCCCTGCCTTGCAGCCGGCTACTTCATCCTCTTTGTGATGTATGCGGAAATCATTTTTCTTTACTACTACAATGATTTTGACGGCGCTCTTATAACCGCACTTGTCTTCTGTGCAGCAACGGTTATCGGCGCATGGTTTTCGACCTTCCTTTCACCCATCTGGTACGGAACAGGTCTTGTGATCGGATCGACTATCGGATTCATCACGGCTTATTTCAGGATAAGACACATAGAGAGAACACTCGATATACATATTTTCTGCAAGGGAAGTCTTATGAAGAAAGGTGAGGGCAAAAAGCCTTCGAATCTTGTTTATACAAATCCTGCTTATGCAAAGAAAAAAGGAGGAGAAAAATGAGAGACGGATTATTGATTCAGGCAATGTTAATAGTGTTCGGGGCATCAATGTTTATTACGGCTTTTGTGTCGTTAGTCAGAAGAAAGATGTCCGAGGTGGTTGTTATTCCGTGGGGACTCGGATCCGTTATCTTTATCATTCTCGGTCTTGTGATAAGACCTGACGGATGGAAGGGTTACTTATCGACTTCCGGTCTCATACTGACGAGCGTAATCTGTATCTGCGGCGCATATGCGATATACTTCTTCAGTATACGTATTACCGAAACAATGAAAAAGAATAATGAACTCGCAATACAGGTATCGCTTTTAAATACCGAAGTGGAAGAACTCAGAAAAAAGATGGAGATTCTGGAAGAAGAAAACTTCGTGAAAGAAGGTTCCGGGCATGAAGAAAATTCTGTTCGTAATTAATACGCTTGGAAGAGGCGGAGCGGAAAATGCTCTGGTTCAGCTTTTAAAGAAGCTTGATGACAGTAAATACCAAATGGATCTTTACGTTATACTCGGTCAGGGTGAGCTTATAAAAAAAATCCCCGCGAGTGTAAACGTTTTAAATAAAGATTACGATGACTCTTCGGTTCTGACGGAAGAAGGAAAGAAGAGTTTAAAGAAAAATATTTTAAACAAAATATTTAAAAGAGGTTCGTTTTTCAAAAACTTTTTCTATATGTTCGGAAACGGTATTTCCATGGTTTTCAAAGGAAAGATCTATCCTGACAAACTTTTATGGAAAACGCTTTCGGATGCATCGGAAGTTTTTGAAGACGAATATGATCTTGCGGTAGCTTTTATCGAAGGGGCAAGCACATATTACGTAAAAGATCATGTTAAAGCCGAAAAGAAAGTAACATTTTATCATACCGATTACAGTCAGTCGGGATATACCAGGAAAATCGACAAAGACGCTTATCTTTATTTTGACAGGGTGTTTGCGGTTTCCGAAAAGGTAAGAAAAGAATTTTTGAAAGTATATCCCGAATGTGAAGGAAAAACCGACATTTTCGAAAACATTCTCGACGCCCGCGAAATCAGGGAAAAGGCAGAAAGCAAAGGCGGCTTCGATGATGATTTCGACGGATCGAGGATCCTTACTCTCGGAAGACTGACCGAAGCAAAAGCACTTGATATTTCGATAGAGGCCTGCAGAATTTTAAAGGACAGAAAAGAAAATATCAGATGGTATGTTTTCGGTGAAGGCGAACTCAGGACAAAGCTTGAGGAAATGGTCGAAAAACTCGATCTGAAAGACTGCTTCTTCATGGAAGGTGTGACGGATAATCCCTATGTTTATTTAAAGCAGTGCGACATATACGCGCACATCAGCAAATACGAGGGAAAAAGCGTTGCCATAAGAGAAGCACAGGTTCTGGGCAAACCGATTATCGTTTCGGATAACGAAAGTAATCTCGAACAGGTAACCGATATGGAAAATGCACTTGTTTCAAAACTGGATCCCGAAGATGTGGCAGAGAAGATCATAAAACTTCTTCATGATCCGGATTTGAGAAAAAAGCTTGCGGGGAATGCACTTGAAATCGTAAATGATTCGGATAATATTTTCAAACTTGAAAATATCATGAATCAGTAAAACCGTGAACCCTCAGGGTTCGAAAAAAATTCTGAAAGACAGTGTAAAAAGCTTATGAAAAAAAGAAAAAAAGTTCTGATTATTATTCCGGCGTACAATGAAGGGAAAAATATAGGAAGTCTGCTGGAAAAACTCGAACGTCCGGACATAGCGGATCTGTGTGATGTACTTGTCATAAACGATGCATCAAAAGACGATACCGGACAGGTAGTAAGAAACAGAGGACACAAAGTTGTTCGTAACATCTACAATCTCGGGTACGGAAGCGGGCTTCAGGTCGGTTACAGGTATGCCAAGAGATATGAATACAGCTTTATCATTCAGATGGATGCGGACGGACAGCATGATACGGAGAATGTCATAAAGATTTACAAGGCACTTACAACACCGGATGAAAAAGGTGAAATTCCGGATATTGTACTCGGTTCCAGATTTTTAAAAGATTCTCCGAAATACAAATCCAGTGTCGCAAAGGATATGGGATATGTTGTTTTCAGAACGTTGATCAAGATGTTAACGGGGAAAACGATCATGGATCCCACTACCGGCCTTCAGGGGCTGTCGAGACGTACTTTCTGTTATTATGCAGGTTTCGATCATTTCGACGATCAGTATCCCGACGCCAATATGATTCTTCAGATGCTGCTGCTCGGATACAAGGTTGTTGAAATCCCGGCACTTATGCATCAGAGAACGGAAGGGAAAAGCATGCATTCAGGTCTCAAACCGATCATATACATGGTCAGAATGACGTATTCGATATTTGCGGTATGGATCAGAGTAAAGATTCTAAAAATGGATAAGAAAGTTAAACCTAATGATTCCCTTTCTGTCTAAATTCCGTAAAAACAAATTCGAAAAAAATGTTTTGACGGAAAGCAAATCCGAACTGAATAATCCTTCACGCGGATGGTACAAAATGTTTTATTTTGACGTGGGAGAAGAACCTGACTGGGAAAAAGTCAAAAGGGATTCGGATGAATCCCGGTCTCTGGTCATGTTGTTTTTTGATATCGGAAAAGCTTCTGAAAGAGAACTCGATAAAGAGGACTTTGAGTATATAAGGAATGTTTTTTCTTATTTCGAAAACCGCGGAAATGATATCATTCTTCGAATAGCTTACGATCATTTCGGAAAAGCGATAGAACGCGAGCCGAATTCTTTTAATCTTGTTAAAAAGCATACGGAATCGGTTACGAAGATCATAAATGACAATAAGAAAAACATTTTCGTATATCAGGGAGTTCTTCTCGGAAACTGGGGTGAAATGCATACTTCAAAGCATTTGACCAAGGAAAAAATGCGAAGCATCCACGAAATACTGAAATCTGTCGATGAATCTGTTTTTCTCGCGGTAAGAAAACCTTCGCAGCTTCGGATCCTTTGTCACGGAAGAGAAGATCTGCCTTTCAAAAAGGAATTCAGATGCGGAATATACAATGACGGACTGTTCGGTTCCGATACGGATCTCGGAACATACGGGATTCACGATTCAAAAAATGCGGGATACGAAAGAGAATGGCTTAAGGAAGAAGAAAAAGAATTCATCCATTCGGTAAGTATTGCAGCGCCTGTCGGCGGCGAAACGGTTAATAATGATGAAATATCTTTTTCATGTGATGAGATAATCGAAACTCTTTCGAAAACGGGTATTACATATCTTAACTGTGAATACGACAGGATACTTCTTGATAAATGGAAAGGCATAAGATACACGGGAAGCGGTATCTGGAACAATGAATCGCTTTACGATTATATAGGAGCGCATTTAGGCTACAGATTCATTATTTCAAAAGCGTATGCCAGACCTGCAAAAAACGATTCGTATTTAATCGGAATCACTGTTTTAAACGCAGGATTCGCACCGATCTATCAGGATGCGGATGTTTATTTGGAAATCGAAAACGGTCAGAAAAACGAAACACACAAGATATCTGACGTATTAAACTTACTTGAAAGCGGCGAATCAAAAAATGTCGAAGCAGCATTTGACATGAATGAAGGAACCGTAAGAGTTTATGCAAAAAGAGCCGGAGACGGCCGGATAATAAAATTTGCCCATGACTGTGATGAACAGGGCAGGGTAACAGTGGGAATATTAAAATGCTTGAAGTAAATGAAACAGCTTACTGGATAATTGAATATGCGAAAGTATTTATCGCTTACATGCTGATAACATTTGTATGGCCCAGAGTGGTATTTCACAGATTTTTGAAAGAAAAGAGTAAAACTTTTATCTTTGCTTTCTGCGTATGCGTCATGATGACACTCGGAAGCGGCGTGATACTTGTTCTTGGATCGGTACACCTTCTTAACGTATGGGTTATCAGAATTCTCTTTTACGGAACCTTTATTGCGGCTTTGTTTTACAACAACAGGTTCGATAAAGAGAAGTTTAAGTTCATCAGAAAAAGCGTAACAGGTACCATGGGCAGAAAGACTCTTACAAGAGGAATCGCTTCAGCCATCAGCAAATATGCCGTGATCGTATTCAAAAAAGTTGTTGCCTTTTT
The DNA here is from genome assembly GCA_024684055.1 of Lachnospiraceae bacterium. GTDB lineage: Bacteria > Bacillota > Clostridia > Lachnospirales > Lachnospiraceae > UBA3766. Next base: position 27,618 of record JAIKXN010000242.1, read on the forward strand.
CAAAGGAAACACGCTTCTTTACGGACTTCTTTTGCTCCTTCTCGGATATACGATGCTTTACTTTACATGGAATGCGTTCCAGAACTATTCGTATGGTGCAAGTGATATGTATCTTCATAACAAATGGGTATACGGACTTGTTCAGGGAAATGCGTTCAGCGAGGGTATCTATCCCGAAGGCATGCACTGCTTTATCTATGCGATCCATGCACTTTTCGGAATCAGAATTTATTCATGTTTCCTTTTCGTTGCCGGAATAAACATCGGTACGATGATGCTCTGCGCATTCTTAATGTTCAAGGAAATTTTCAGATGGAAATACGCACCCGTTATTGCGCTTACGCTTTTTTCGATAATGGATGTCAAAGACATTTATCCGGTGCTCAGTTACGGACGTCTCGGCTGGACCATTCCGCAGGAATTTGCATACCCTATGGTATTCTTATGCGGAGCATTTCTTTTAAGATTCTTAAAGGAAAAGACGAGAGAGCAGAAAGAAACTCTTAAGGAAGAACTCAAAAAGAAAAAGATAAATGACAATCTTATGATATTCGCACTCGCGATTGCGGGAACCATCGCGATTCATTTTTATGCAACGATCATTGCATTCTTCATCTGCCTCATGCTTGTAATCCCTTACACTTACAAGCTTTTCAGACAGAGAAGATTTCTCAAACTTTCGGTTACCGTTGCGGCAGGACTTCTTATCGCGGTTCTTCCCATGCTTATTGCATTTGCATCGGGAAAGAAATTCCAGGGTTCCATCAACTGGGCCATTAGCGTTATCAAGAATTCGATCATTTCGGAAAGAGTAATAGATTACGATACAGAAGACAATCTTATGGCATATCTTAAAGATAAAAAAGACGATTTTCTTCATATCGAGCAGATATGTTTTGCAGGAAATGATGTCGGAAAAGTCGTAAGAGGAAAGACGGTAAGAGCAGGTCAGAATCCGATACAGAGAATGATTAAAAAGATATATAACAGAGATTATCTTTTCATGTACGGAGAAGGCCGTGCGACATGGATTCTTGTCTTTGAAGGAATCGCACTTCTTTTGTGGGCCGCATACAGAATTGCCGGAATATTTATCGGAAAGAAAAATAAGAAGTTCAGGGGCGACCGCTATGACGGATACGCGGGACTCCTTCTTATGGGCGTGGCTTTCACAATACTTAACCATCCCGATGCAATCGGACTTCCGGAGATTTTCGAACTCGGCAGAATCTGTGCCGTAACACAGCTGCTTGCACTTGGAATTTTCCTTGTTCCCATCGACCTTTTAATGTCATTCCCTCTTTACAGGATTCCCGGAATACCCAGTGCCGTTATCGGTGTGGCAGGTCTTGTTTCGAGTATCGTGCTTACGGTTGCAACAGGCGACTATCACGGATATTCGTTCTACTGCCTCGGAAGATACAACGGTGCGGTAAAGAGCACGATCAGTATTACGGAAGATGTTAAGCCCCAGGAATTTACCATTGTATCGACAACGGATGAATTATATCAGTTCATTCAGTACGGCTATCATGAAGAGGTCATCGATTTTATCAACTCGGTAACATATAAGTATTCCTATACCTTACCGACCAGATATGTTTTCATATTTGTTGAGAAGAGACCGATTCAGTATCCGCACTATCATTTCGCAAGCGGTCCGAAGTGGCTCGCTCTCGAAAAATATGCGCCTTATTTCGGCTCATACGTAAGCCAGAACCCTGATATAATCCAGACGGAATTAAAAGACAAATACGTTACTACCAATACAGGTATGTTCAGCAATAAATCCGAAGAAGTTTATACGGATCTGCAAACCAGAGCAATCCTTGAATCCAAGCTTAATGCATGGTGTGAGAAGTTTGACGAACTTTATCCGGGAGAACTTCATACCTACTATGAAGACGATGATTTTGTATGTTATTATTTTGAACAGAATCAGCGTAACATATATGAACTTTCGATAGTGGACTGGAATCAGTACAAGAATCACTGATAACCGTTAAAACGGAAACGCAGATATGGGAAAGACGGAAGCTAATACACAATCAAATAATGACGAGCTTCTTTTATCCAAAGACGAAGAATTATTTCTTCGTCTCGTTTCTGCTTATTGCCATGATGAAAAGGCACTGGATGAAATATCTTTAAGTAACGAAGAAAAAGAATCGATAAAGGATTTATGCGCAAGACACAATCTTTCGCATGTCTTTCTTAACAAGGAAAATGCCTACGGGACAGTCATAAAGTATTACAGACTTCTTTTTGCTTCGGCGGACATTTCAAAAATATTATCTGAAAACGGAATCGGATGCATAGTTTTAAAAGGATGTGCGACTTCGGTATTTTACAAAGTCCCTGAAATGAGGAAAAGCGGGGATGTCGATATCCTGCTTGAAGATCCAGGAAAAATTGACGAAGCAGTTAAAATTCTTTATGCAAACTGTTTTACCAAAAGCGAAGAGCAGCACGCGAATCATCATGTGGTCTTAAACGGACACGGCATTAATCTTGAGATTCACACAATGCTCGTCGAACCTTTTGATGACAATTTCATAAACAGATATATAAAAGATCTTTTAGGTGAAATAAAAGAAAGAAAAATAAAAAGAATCGTCTGCGGTGTGGAAATTCCGACACTTGAGGACGATCTGCATGCATACGAACTGATACTTCATATGCTTCAGCATTATCTTCGTGAAGGTTTTGGAATAAGGCTTCTTTGCGACTGGACTCTTTTTTGGAACAGGGAAGTGGATGAAAAACATAAGAGTCTTTATCTGAAACTTGTTAGCGAAAGCAGGATAAAGGGCTTTTCGGATATGGTTACGAAATGCTGTATCGAATATCTCGGACTTGACGAAGATAAAGTCGGGTGGATGGACATTGAAAAAGACCTGGATACTTCTTTGTTCATAAAGGATATTCTTTCGGCAGGCGATTTCGGCAATGCGGAAAAAGGCAGAATGGTTTCATTAAGAGGCACAAAGCCTTCCGATTATATTCGAGAGTTTCATCATCAGATGCATTTGAACTTTCCGAAGGCGGGCAGAGTATTTATCATATGGCCGGTTTTGTGGCTGATAACTTATATAAGGTTTGAGAGAAACAACAGGAATATAAGAAAGGTAAATGCAAGCGAAATATTTGCGAGTGCCAGGGAAAGATCGAAGATAGTTCAGAGTATGCATATATTTATCAGGTAGTTTACAGATGGATCCTTTAGTTAGTGTGGTTATTCCGGTATACAATACCGAAAAGTATCTGGAAGAATGCGTTTCAAGCGTATTGGAACAGACATATAAAAACATAGAAATAATACTGGTTGATGACGGGTCTGCGGACAAAAGCGGCGAAATCTGCGATCGTTTATCGAAAGAAAACAGCTGCATCAAAGTGTTTCACAATCCCAACAGCGGTTCGGGCGTATCGAGAAACCTGGGTGTTGACAATTCCGAAGGCGAATACCTGGTTTTCATGGATTCGGATGACAAGCTTGACGGGAAAGAAAGCATTTCGTTAATGGTCAGGAAAGCCATGGAAGAAGACAGCGATATTGTTGTCGGCTGTTACCGAAGGTTTGACAAAGATTATTTAAGCGGAGTCAACCGTCACGGATTTACAAAAGAAGATACATGGGAATCGGCGGATTTCAGATTCAGGGGTTTTTACAGAAACGGACATCTTGCGTATGTCTGGGCGAAACTTTACAAAAAGGAATTCCTTGTTAACAACAACATTCGCCACGACAGGTATCCGTTTACACAGGACAAGGCATTCAACATGCGCTGTTTAAGTCATAAACCGAAATACGGTTTTCTTGACGAGAGCGTTTACTGTTACAGGATCAATATTTCTTCGGTTACATACAAATACAAAAAAAACTTTTCCGAAATCTGGATCTCGATCGCAAAAGATTTTTCGGAGAGTCTGAAGGGATATGATGCCGATTTTTCCGACCTTACTTCCTTTCATATAATACTCGGCGCTTATTATATGGTTAAGCAGGAAGTAAAAAACAAAGCAAAGGTTAAGGAATGCATAAGCTTCTTAAAGAAATATTGTGAAAATGCTTATTCCGCAGAACAGATAAGAGCAGTAAAAAGGAATTCAAAGAATATTAAATCTTTCAAGTGGAAAGTACTGTTTAACGTGACTGAATTTCTCCTTAAGACGAAATGTTATACATCCTTTGTTCTCGGTGTGGGACTGATTCAGAAGATCAATCTTGAAAAGAAGATTTCGGAAAAAAGGTACAGGAAGTAATTCTTTGAAATTTGTGAGATGCGATAATGAGTAAGATTGTATTTTTCAGCGGAGGCATTGACAGATACGGCGGAACGGAAAGGGTTCTTTCCATAGTTTCCTCACAACTTTCAAGGCGAGGACATGAAGTGATAATAGTCAGTATGTGCGGCGAATGCAAAAGCCATTATCCGCTCGATGAGAATATAAGACTGATCTTCATGCAGGCAAAAGGCTTTGCAAAGGGAATAACTGCCAACCTCTCAAAACTCGGCAAAATAATAGAAGAAGAAAAACCTGATTTCTGGATAGATGTGGATATCATTCTCGGTCTTTATACGGGACTTGTTCGAAAAAAACACAGGGGAATGAAATGGATTTCCTGGGAACATTTCAACTACTATACCGTGTTCCCGTATTATAAGAAACTCAGGGCGTATACAAGAAAGATGGTCTGCAAAAAGAGCGACTGTCTCGTGGTCCTTTCAAAAGAAGACGAAGGATATTACAGGGCTAACGAAAAAATAAGACATAAGCTTATAAGCATTCACAATCCCTCTCCGTATGAAATCTGTATCCCCAAAGGAAACAAAAAGAAAATCATACTTGCGGCAGGAAGGCTTTTGAAAATCAAGGGATACGATATGCTTGCTGAAGCCTGGGGGCTTATATGCGAAAAATATCCTGACTGGAATCTTGTAATAGCCGGTGAAGGCGAAGAGAGAGAAAACATCGAAAATATAATACAAGAGAAGAATATTAAGAATATTTCTCTTCCGGGTTTTGTCGAAAATATGCCCGAAATGTATAAAGAAAGTTCAATGTTCGTATTGTCATCGAGAAATGAAGGCTTTGTAATGGTGCTTCTTGAAGCAATGTCGTTCGGCCTTCCATGTGTGGGATTCGGATGCAAAGCAGGTGTGAAAGAGATTATTGCCGATGGAGAAACGGGATATATCGCAGAACCTGAAAATATAAGCGATCTGGCAGCAAAAATGGAATTGCTTATAAACGATGAAGAAATTCGTGATCAAATGTCACAAAAAGCCATTGAATCCGTGAAAAGGTTTGACATCAATGTTATCACAGATCAGTGGGAAGACCTGTTTAAGAGTCTTGTTTAAGAACTTTGATGTAAAAGAGAATGCACGAATAAAGAATATCAGGGCATGAGTACAAACGCGTTTTGCTTGACTTAAAAATATGTAATAAGCTATAATATTTCAAAGTGGGTAGTTTGTATTTGGTTTAATTTAGGAGAGTGAAAGGAAAATTTATGAAAAATTATGAAAAACCTATGGTTTTATCAAATGAAGAACTGGCTGAAGGCGTATATGCCGCAAGCGGCAATGAAGGGGTATGCTGGACCATCAGTTATGTTGTGTCTCAGGAATGGAACGGCACAGGTAAGGTGTATGAATTACACGGAAAACATTCCGATACCGTAAAGCACTGGTCAAAGGGTACTGTAGTTACAATCGAATTCTTAAATCCCAGCAGCAATCCGTTAGTTGTAAGTGCTGAGAACAACATCAATTATACAGTTGCCGTTACAGGTAATGTTGCCAAGATTACAAGAAATCTCGGAGCTGATTCATATAAGTCCGGAGATGAATTTACTTATAAGGTATTTGTGTTTGCAGGATCTGAAACAGCATCAAAGCTTGTATCTATTCAGCATATTTCGATATCCTGTATGATTACTTCAAATGTTCAGGGTGAAGGCGGAGACGGAACCTGATCGAAATTGAATAAAAAATTTAAAACAGCCTTCGGGCTGTTTTTTTATGTTCGGAAAACGAAGCGTTCTTTTATTGTTTATACTTTCAATAAATAGTATAATTAACGAAGTGTGATTCAGGGAAAAGAGTATGAAGGATTCGAACAGCGGAATAAAATTTTATATTCGACGTATTCGTGAAGGCCGCCTCAAAGAAATGTGGAGGCAGATTAAATGGATTTACGGCTACGGCAAACATTACTGGCTTCAGATTATACTCTATACGCTTCTGGGGCTGGTTAATATAGGCTTATCCCTTCTGTCGGGACTTGTTTCCAAGGATCTCGTTGATATTATTACAGGACATCAGACAGGAGCTGTAATAAGTTATTTTGTAATGATGATCGTTTATAATGTGACGTCGATGATTCTAAATCAGATTGCACAGTATGTATCAACGTATTTAAAGATAAAAGTCGATAATGAAATAAAAGCTGATATATTCGGAAAAATACTTGTCACGGACTGGGAATCGCTGACTTCGTATCATACGGGAGATTTGCTTACAAGATGGAGCGGTGATGTAAGTGTGGTTTCCGGAGGCATACTTAATTTCGTTCCGGACATGATACTTTATTTTGTAAGATTTGTTGCCGCGTTTGCAATGGTAATCTATTTCGATCCTTCCTTTGCATTCTTTGCTTTTCTGGGACTTCCGATATCCTTTATTCTTTCGAGAACACTTCTCAAAAAAATGGTGGGCAATAATGAAAAATCGGCAGCCATGAATGCAAAAATGTCAGGTTTTAATCAGGAAGCTTTTTCCAATATTCAGATGATCAAATCATTTGACCTGGCGAAACTGTATATACAGAGACTTAAGGAGATTCAGAAAGAATACCTCGGAATGAGACTGTCGTTCCAGAGAATGTCTATTGTAACCTCGGTTTTGTTTTCAACGATAGCGCTGCTTGTTTCTTATTCGTCATACGGCTGGGGAATTTACAGAGTGTGGAGCAATGCTATTTCATACGGTACCATGACAATGTTTCTCGGGCTTTCGGGTTCGCTTACCGGTTCGCTTAACAATCTTACGTCTCTGTTTCCGACCGTTATCGGACTGACTACTTCGGCAGGACGTCTTATGGATATTGTCGAAATGCCGCAGGAAGATTATTCCAATGATGACGTAGCGCTGGAGTTCCTTAACAAGTACAGAAATGAAGGTATCAGCCTTAAGATAGACGAGATAGATTTCAAATATAAAACAGGCACTGAAAATGTTTTTGAAAGTGCATCAATGATTGCCCGTCCTCATGAGACGGTTGCACTTGTAGGTCCTTCGGGAGAAGGAAAAACCACAATGTTAAGAATTCTTTTGTCGCTTATTTTCGCACAAAGCGGTAATTCGGTTCTTTTTAACGGAAGCGATGAAGAGAATTGCAAAGAAAAGATTAAACTCGATCCTTCGGCGAGAAAAATGTTTTCGTATGTACCCCAGGGCAATTCGATGGTTTCAGGTACGATTGCGTATAACATGAGAATGGTTAAGCCTGATGCCACGGATGAGGAAATCATAGAAGCACTAAAACTTGCATGCGCGTGGGATTTCGTTGAGAAATTACCCAAAGGAATAGAAAGCGAGATTAAGGAAAGAGGCGGAGGATTTTCCGAAGGCCAGGCGCAGAGACTTTCGATAGCGCGTGCGCTTATAAGAAGGTCGCCGATTCTTCTTCTTGATGAAGCGACATCGGCACTTGATGTTAAAACGGAAAGAAAGCTTCTTAAAAACATCATGAAGGATGATTATCCGAGAACCCTTATTGTTACAACACACAGACCTACGGTACTTACCATATGTAACAGGGTGTACGAGATAAAAGACAAGAAACTTACGGTACTCGATGATATAGAAATCGACAAGCTTATCAGAGATTTCTAAAAAAATATATAAATGGAAGTGACAGAAATGAGCGAACAGAAGAGTATACAGAAAAAAGAAGGTTTTGGAAGTAAGTTGGGATTTATTTTTGCGGCTGCAGGTTCTGCGGTAGGACTCGGAAATATCTGGAGATTCCCTTATCTGGCAGCAAAATACGGCGGCGGAATTTTCCTTTTGGTTTACATAATATTGGCAGTAACTTTTGGCTTCTCTCTTATGATAACCGAGATCGGAATAGGCAGAAAGACCGGAAAATCCGTTATCGGAGCTTATAAAGATGTTGATAAAAGATTTGCATTTCTGGGCCCTGTGGCTGCAGTGGTACCTTTTATCATTACACCTTATTACTGCGTGATCGGCGGCTGGGTACTTAAATATCTTTTTGAATTCATAAGGGGAAACGGAAGAAATGTAGCAGATGAAGGCGATTTCTTTACAGGCTTTATTTCCGGATGGCAGAAGCCTTCGATTTTCTTTATCGTTTTTGCACTTCTTACAGCGCTTGTAGTTGTTCTCGGAGTACAGAAAGGAATTGAGGGAATCAGCAAGATCCTTATGCCCGTTCTTATCGTGCTTATTATAGGAATTGCAGTTTATACTATGACTATTCCCGGTGCGCTTGCAGGTGCAAAATATTATATTCTTCCTAATTTTGAGGGATTTACATTTACGACTTTTCTTAAGACTCTGGTAGCGGCCATGGGACAGCTCTTTTATTCTATGTCGCTTGCCATGGGTATTATGGTTACATACGGTTCTTACATGAGAAAAGAGGACTCGCTTGAAGGTTCTGTAAGACAGATAGAGATTTTCGATACGGCAGTTGCTTTTCTTGCAGGTCTTATCATAGTTCCCGCGGTATTTGCTTTCAGCGGTGGAAATCCCGAAGCATTAAACAAAGGACCGAGTCTTATGTTTATTACGCTTCCTAATGTATTTCAGACAATGAAGGGCGGACAGATAGTCGGAGCATTCTTTTTCTTCCTGGTTGCCCTTGCGGCGCTGACATCATCCATATCGCTTCTTGAAACGATTGTTTCGATCGTGAGCGAGAAGACAAAATTAAACAGATTTATCAGTACGATAATCTGCTTTGCTTTTGTGGTCATAATCGGAATGACTTCGGTATTCGGTTACAGCATCTGGGATAAAGTTACGATTTTCGGATATCAGTTCCTGGACTTCTATGACTTCATTTCGAACAATGTGATCATGCCTGTCGTATCGCTTATCACATGTATTCTCATAGGCTATTTTGCCAAGACCAAATATATTGAAGATGAAGTTCTTCACGGCGAAAAGAAATTCTCTGCAAGGGGACTTTACAAGGTTATGATTCTTGCAATCTGCCCCATCTGCATGATAGTGATTCTTATAAGCAATTTCTTCCTGAGTCTGTAATTAAACGGACTCGGGACAGGATGATCGGTTTACGATTTGTTGCCTGTTTTCAGTTTGTGAATGAAGTTACTGATTTTTTCTCTGTCGGGAAGAAGGAAGAGCCATACTTTCCATGACAGGATATAAAAAGGATTATGAACGCTGAAATAGATTTTCTTTTTGTAAAAGCCGGTCATGATGCCGTATACCTGATAGAGTGAAATCGGTCCTTCGATTTCCGACTGGTTATCGCCGACAAAATAAAGTTTTGATCCGTTTACTCTGAAGACTCTGTGAAGAACCTGTTTGCCGGATTTTCTTCGAAATAAAAGAACATCACCGCGACGTATATTATGGTTTTTAAGCGGTGATATAACCACCTCGTCTTTTTCGGGAATTATCAGGGGGTACATGCTGTATCCCTGCAGATGTATCCGAACACTCTTTCCGGAGGCGAGAACATCGTCAATTTTAATTTTCTCAAAAAGATTATTATCTATCATTATTCTTCCCAATTCTACTTATTACAGATCAATGACATTGTAGCATTTTTAAAGGCCCGATGCTATAATTAAAGCGTAAATACGGAGATTTTTATGAAGAGAAACAATTCGTTTTATATAAAAAACATAGCCGGAAAAAAGTACATTGTTCCATATGCGCAGATGCTGGCGGACATGTTCTCGGGAGTTAAGATCAATGAAACCGGAGAGTATATCTGGAACCTGCTTGAAAAGGATAAGGAAAAAGATGAGCTGATCGAAAAGTGCTGCGAGTATTATGAAACTTCGGGAGATGAATGCGAGACAGTAAAAAAAGATGTTTCGGAATTTATCAAAATGCTTTTCTCATACGGGATGATCATAAACGGCAAAATGTTCTCAGAGAAAAATGATCTGATAAAGCGTATTTCGATCGCAGGCATCAAAATCGGATTATACGGAGACGGCGAATGTTTAAGAGATGATTTCGATGCTTTTGAAATAAAAAGAAGCGACGATGAAAATAAAGCGGATTGCGGAGGAGATGATTTAAGAATTGAAATCCTTCATTCCTTAAGTCCCGTATATGAAAACGGCAGGGAAATAATCAGAAACGCAGTTGTCGATACGGTTGAATGCGAGGACAGATATGTTCTAACCTTTTCGGAATCCGACGAAATAATCGAATGCCAGATCAACAAAGAAGGAACACTCGCAAAAATTTATACACAAAGCAATTTGAGCGATGAAGGAAAAGAGATTCTGTTTCACGCAATAAGACATGTATTCTTGTACAGGGCACTGATGGAAGGAATTCCTGCAGTTCATTCGGTTTCGATATTGTATAACAACAAGGCATGGCTTTTTTCGGCATCATCAGGAACCGGCAAATCCACGCATGCTGAACTCTGGAAAAAGCTCTACGCAACGGAATTCATAAACGGAGATCTAAATCTTATCGGATGTTCAAATAATAAGGCTTATATATATGGATTGCCATGGTGTGGCACAAGCGGAATCTGCAATACCGGGAAATATGAAATCGGCGGAATCTTTCTATTAAGAAGAAGCGAAAGAAATTACGTTGAGGAATTAAGCGAAGACGAAAAAAGATTGCTTGTTCAGCAAAGGATTGTTTCTCCTTCGTGGAATACAGACCTCGTTGACAGACAGTTTGAAACAGTCGATGCCGTATGCGATAAAATAATGACGGCCAGACTGTACTGCACAAAAGACGACGAAGCAGCCAAGGTGCTAAAGGAATATATTGATACAAAGAGTCAGACCGAAGCCGTATAAGTGCAAAAGACATATATGGATAAAAAGAGTCAGGATGAAGCATAAACAGTCAGGGAGTCGGAAGACTTCGGTATAACAGTGATTTATATTTTTAAAATATAAATAAAGTTTCAGATGAAATTCAAAAAGGAGGTATCATCATGATAGGTTTAGTTGGTTTGAACTGGTTTAATCAGAACAATACGGTCGGAAGAGATCTTTGGGCTATTACACTCGCTGAAGGCGGCGGAAATCCTACAATGAAGGTTAATCCTATTTATGTGAAGGAACCCGAAAAGACTGAATCTGACGAAAAGGTTAGTGAGAGTTCGGCGGAGACTTCCGAAGAGAATAAAAATGTAGGCGCTGCCGAAACTTTTGAAGAAGAATATGATTCGGCCTATGAGACGGAAGGATACGAATAAAATCATTTTAATTCAATCGGAGAGCGGCATCGGCATTAAAAGACTTCCGAATAACAGGCAGAAGGGTGCGGGATATTTATGAGCAGTAAAGATACAGAAAGCGGTATGATCATGCCGGACGAAAATACGGTTTACATGAAAACATATCTTGGTAACAGACTTAATCCGATCAAGCCGGATGCCAAGGATATTAAGATCGAAGATGTGGCACATGCGCTTTCGCTTCTTTGCAGAGGAAACGGACAGGTAACGCATTTTTATTCGGTAGGTCAGCATTGCATTAATGCAGCTAAAGAGGCTGAAACCAGAAACGAATCGGACAGAGTGATTCTTGCGTCTCTTTTGCATGATGCATCCGAAGCTTATATGTCCGATGTCATAAGACCAATAAAGCAGTTTCTTCCGAAATACATCGAGATCGAAAATAATTTTCTTGATAAGGTTTACGAGAGATTCGGACTCGGAAAACTGACTGAGGAAGAAAGGATTAAAGTAAAAAGTATTGACGATGCTCTTTTGGATTATGACATGGTTGAACTGCTAAAAGAACCAATGCCGGCAGACGGCTATAAGTTCTTAAGAAAACCGGATATTGAATTCCGGCCTTTTGAGGAAGTCGAAAAAGAATATATTCAAATCTTTAAAAAGTATTATAATGAATAAGATATAAAAAAAGAGGTGTAAAAAATGCTTTATTTAACATTAACTTCCGAAGAAGCACTGCAGGCGCTTGATAACCTTGAATCAGGACTTTCTTCGGTAGACGGTATAACAGGATATTTATATTCAATAGGAGGAACGATACTTGCGGCGATTGCCGGATTGTTCGGAGTCGGCATATCGGTTATAGTGTTTGTTGTTCCCATTATAGCAGCTATAGTCGGAGTGATCGTTTCAATCATAGAGTATCTTTTACCTGCAATAGCACTGTTTAAAATGGCAAGGAAAGCAGGTTACAAGTATCCCTGGATGGCTTTCATTCCCATAGTTCAGACATATCTTGAATTTGTTTTGCCGAGACGTGAATTTAATGTTATTTTTAAAACAAAGAACAGATCGGTAATGGGTATTATAGCCATAGCTCTTTCGTATTTCGGATCGGCGGTTGTTGTGGCACTTAATGCGGTTCCGCCTCTCGGGCAGATTCTGGATCCGCTTCTTCCCTTTGTGCTTTATGCATTGGGATGGAGAAAGAAATATGATATGATCCGAACTTTCGGAACAAAGGAACTTGCTATTCCGATTTCGATATTAAGTATTATTTTCCCGTTCCTTTATACAATAACTCTTCTCTTCCTTATGAATAAGGATCCTGAGTACGGAGCAGGAAACTACTACAACGTTCCAATGGATGATGTATAATTATTTCGCCGGCAGTTGATTCTACCGGCGAAAATTATATATTTTTTAGTCAGGAGATAAATGTGAAAAAAGGCGACAGAATTGAAGGCTTGGTTGTAAAATATGATTTTCCCAATATCGGTACCGTTGAGGTGGAAGAAGACGGGGAAAAGCATTATGTGAAAATAAAAAATGCCTTAGAGGGCCAGACAGTATCGGGAGTAATAAACAAGAAAAAACACGGACTCTTGGAAGCGAGGCTTGAAGAGGTAATAAGGAGAGCGCCCGGGGAGACGGCGGAACCCTGCCCGCATTTTAAGCAGTGCGGCGGGTGTACATATCAGACATTCCCTTATGAAGAGCAGTTAAAGATCAAGGAAAAACAGATACTTGAAATGTTAAAAAAATCACTTGGCGAACACGCAGGCGATATAGATGAAGCATATGAAGGTATCATTGCGAGTCCCGACAGGGCAGAATACAGAAACAAAATGGAGTTTTCATTCGGCGATGAGTACAAAGACGGTCCTCTTGCTCTCGGCATGCACAAAAGAGGAAGTACGTATGATGTTGTAAATACATCTGAATGTCGAATCGTTGACGAAGACTACAGGCAGATTTTAAAGAGAACACACGAGTATTTTCTGAGTCTTGATCTGCCTTATTTTCACAAAATGAGACATGAAGGAATACTTAGACATCTTTGTGTCAGAAAAGGACGTAAATCGGGCGAGATTCTTGTATTTCTCGTTACTTCCTCACAGTGGAAGGAAAGATTTAGCGAAGAGGAGTGGAATAAGATTCTTGATGACTGGAAAGACATCCTTTTGGGGATTGATCTTAAGGGTTCTTATGCCGGAATTCTGCATGTAACAAATGACAGCCTTGCGGATGCTGTGATCGATCAGGGAAGCAGGATTCTTTACGGAAAGGATTATTTCGAAGAAGAACTTCTCGGACTCAAATTTAAGATTTCGCCTTTTTCTTTTTTCCAGAATAACAGTATGGCGGCAGAACTTCTTTATAGTAAGGTAAAGGATTATCTTCTTGAAAACCTTGAAGGCAAGCCTGTTGTTTACGATCTTTATACAGGAACGGGTACGATTGCGCAGTTAGTGAGTGAAGCGACTTCAAAGACCATAGGTGTGGAAATCGTTGAGGAAGCCGTTGAGGCAGCAAAAGTAAGTGCGAAAAGAAACGGCGTGGAAAATTGTGAATTCATTGCAGGCGATGTTCTAAAATGCCTTGATGACATAGTCACGCTTCCGGATTATATAATACTTGATCCGCCTCGTGACGGCATTAATCCGAAGGCACTTGATAAGATATTAAATTACGGCGTAAAAGATATTGTTTATGTTTCCTGCAAGCCAAGTTCCCTCGCAAGAGATCTGAATGCATTTTATGAACACGGCTACAGAGTGAAAAAATGCTGCCTGACAGATTTGTTCCCAAGCACGGTGCATGTCGAAACGTGCGTCTTATTGGGTTTGAAAGATGCCGATGAGTATATCTACATAAATTATTAGCCTGACCACCATCAAGAAGAAGCGTGGTAGAGCCACTTATCGAGAGGTCAAGGAATATGTGCTGAAGAACTATGGACTTAAAGTTTCAAGTCTGGACATAGCTCAAATCAAAGATAAGTGCGGATTTGAAAAGCGGGATAATTACAATAAGGGAAAAGAGGGACATAGAGTTCCGATATGCACTCCTAAAAAAGAAGATGCTATTATGGAAGCGTTCAAGCATTTCAACATGATATAAAATAAAAAAGCCTATCCGAGATATGAGTCTCAGATAGGCTTTTAAATTACGTTAATATCAACTCTTAGAGTAAGGGTGGTTTTTGATTAT
>JAIKXN010000262.1 GCA_024684055.1 Lachnospiraceae bacterium
CAGGTTGATAAAATGCCTGATAAATGTTATTATTTTGCAGTAAACCAAACGTATCGGGTAACCGGTACATATTAAATTTACGAAAGTAGGAAATAAATATGAAGAGAATTAAAACACTTAAGACACGTAACCTTTGCGCAAGTGCAAAGAAGGGCGGATGCGGCGAATGCCAGACATCATGCCAGTCGGCATGCAAGACAAGCTGCGGCGTTGCAAATCAGAAGTGCGAAAACGTAGCAAAATAAGCACATCGAGTTATACCGCCTGTAACAAGGCGGTATTTTTCATTTTGGGATTTGGAGATATTTATGGTTCATCAGTATAAACTTAACGGATACAATATAGTACTTGATACATGTTCAGGCGCAGTTCACGATGTGGATGATGTGGCATATGACATGATAGAAATGTTTCCCGATCATTCAAAAGACGAGATCATTGACGTTCTTTTGGAAAAGTACAAGGATCGCGAGGATGTAACGAAAGAAGAGCTCCTTGAATGCTATGACGATATTCAGAGTCTTAAAGACGAAGGACAGCTTTTTACACCCGATACATTTGCCGAGCTTGCCGGAACATTCAAACAAAGAAGCGGCAATGTTATTAAGGCACTCTGCCTTCATGTTGCGCATACATGCAACCTTAACTGCTCTTACTGTTTTGCAAGCCAGGGAAAATATCACGGCGACAGAGCGATAATGAGCTTTGAAGTCGGCAAGAGAGCGCTTGATTTCCTTGTGGAGAATTCTGGTACAAGAACAAATCTTGAAGTTGACTTTTTCGGCGGTGAACCTTTAATGAATTTTGACGTTGTCAAAGAACTGGTTAAATACGCAAGAAGCATTGAAAAAGAAAAGAAGAAAAACTTCAGATTTACGCTTACCACAAACGGAATGTTAATAGACGACGATGTCATTGAATTTGCCAACAAAGAGATGAGCAATGTTGTTCTTTCGCTTGACGGAAGAAAAGAAGTTCACGACAGATTCAGAGTGGATTTTGCCGGTAACGGAAGTTATGAAAAGATTATTCCCAAATTCCAAAAACTTGTGGAAGCAAGAGGCGGAAAAGGGTATTACATAAGAGGTACTTTTACACATTTCAATCCTGATTTTACAAAGGATGTATTTCATATGGCAGACCTCGGATTCACCGAATTAAGTATGGAGCCCGTAGTCGGAAAACCCGAAGACGAAACCACACTTACAAGCGAGGATATCGAGATCGTAAAAGAACAGTATGAGATACTTGCGAAAGAAATGTTAAAGAGGGAAAAAGAAGGAAAGCCCATTACGTTTTATCATTACATGCTCGATCTAAACGAAGGTCCCTGCATTTACAAACGTATTTCGGGATGCGGTTCGGGAACCGAATACATGGCAGTTACACCCTGGGGAGATTTATATCCCTGTCATCAGTTCGTCGGCGAGGAATCATACAAGCTCGGGGATGTATTTAACGGTGTAACAAATGACGCTCTTCGCGAAGAATTCAGAAGCTGCAATGCATATGCCAGAGAAGAGTGCAAAGACTGCTGGGCAAAATTATACTGCTCCGGCGGATGTGCTGCGAATGCTTTCCATGCTTCGGGATCGATAAGAGGAATCTACGAACCCGGATGCGAACTTTTCAGAAAAAGAATAGAATGCGCGATAATGATGCGTGTCAGTGAGAACAGTGAAGAATAAATACGGTACTCCGATAGTTGATTTTTTAAATGAATATGAAAGATCGGGCATATCAAGACTGCATATGCCGGGACACAAAGGAAAAGCATTCGAAGGCGATATTCCTTTGTGGCTTACGGAAGCGTACAGACATGATATTACCGAAATTGCCGGTGCGGATAATCTTTTTGCTCCAGAAGGAATAATAAGGGAGAGCGAAGAAAACGCTTCGGATATTTTTGGATGTAAAACACTGTATTCCACTGAAGGTTCTTCACTTTCGATAAAGGCGATGATCTATCTTGCATTAAAGCATTTTGAGATCAATCACGGCCCTTTTGGAGCAAACGAAAAGCCTTATATCATCACGATCGGAATGTGCCACAAGGCTTTTTTTCATGCGGTTGAACTTCTAAATATCCGAGTAAAAAGGGTTGAAGGAAACTCTGCTGAAAACCGGGATATTCAGGCAATCGTTTCAGACATAAAAGAACTGATAAAAGACGAAAAAAGAAATCCCATAGGGGTTTATTTAACATACCCCGATTATTTCGGAAACGTGACAGATTTAAAAGAGATAAAGGAAGAGCTCGATGCCTTTGAAATTCCGCTTCTTGCAGACGGTGCGCACAGTGCTTATTTTCGTTTCCTTGATAATGAAAAATACGGTGAATACGCACATCCCGCATTATATGCAGATATCTGTGCTGTGTCCGCACATAAGACTTTACCGACACTTACGGGTGCGTCTTATCTTCATATAAATGAATCGTTCAGAGATATTTTCCCGATTGCGAAGCGCGCAATGGATCTTTTCGGTTCTTCAAGTCCGTCATATCTTATTATGGCGAGTCTTGACATGTTTAATTCTTTTGTGGGAAAATACGAAGAGGAAACAACCGCTTTCAGCGAAAATGTTGATGCGTTGAAGAACGATCTGAAAAAAATGGGTTTTACGGTTAAAAAATCGGACCCGTTAAGAATAGTTGTTTTAAGTGATGAAAAATATAACGGTGAACAGTTCGCTGCAGTTTTGAGGGAAAACAAATGCGAACCTGAGTGTTCCGATGAAGGGTACGTGATAATGATGCTTTCGCCGTTAAGTACAAGGGAAGATCTGGAGCGGATAAGAAACGCTTTCCGAACACTTAATGAAACAACGGATATAAAAAAGGGGAACAGTGGCAGCAGTTATGACTGCCTGAAAAATTTCAGTTGAAAGGTGCGTTTAGGGAAACTTAAACGGTAGGATTATGAAAGCAGATAAAAAAAACGGGGGAGTTTTTTTAATTCTTATTTTTTTCGTGTGCTCGTTGCTTTACATTCTGGTAAAACGCGACAACCTCTATTTACAGATTCATGACTATCTTGACAGCGGAATCGCGCATTACAAAATGATCAAAGACAGTCATCTGTTCTGGACATTTAGTTCATCCGTGCCGTATCTTGGCGGATTAGACAGGAATTATTTTTTCTCCGAACTAAAAGTATTTTCATGGATATACATGATTTTTCCGTGCTTTCCGGCAATAATTATCGGATGGTACTGTAAAATCTCCATTGCGATTGCGGGTTTTTATTATCTCGGAAAGATTATTTTCGGAAACGATGAAAACGGAAGCGTATATCTGATAGCGGGATTGATCTACGGAATAACTCCGACACAGCCGATCAATTCTTTTGGGTTTGCTTCACTTCCATTTCTTCTGGCAGTGATGATTCTTTTAAAGAGAAAGTTTGAGGTTAAGTACCTTGTATTTATGTTCTTTTATCCGCTTTTTTCTGATTTTGTTTTCTTCGGTCTGTTTATTTGCGGATTCACACTGGTATTTTTCTTTATCGACTGGATAAACGAAAAGAAGCCCGGATGGAGATTTATAGGTGCGATAATTGCATTGTCCGCAGGCTTCATCATTACGGAATGGAGACTTTTTTATACCTTTTTGGTTGCGGACGGAGAAACGATTCGTGATTCGTTTGTTTCGAACGATATAAGCGTCCTGCAGTGCCTGAAAGATTTTGTATGGGTATTTCTTTTCGGGCAGTATCACAGTGCTTCGCTTCATCTTTTCCCGGTTCTTCCGGTATGCCTGATCTATTTTTTCATTTTGAATATCGGCTATGTCAAAAAGAAGAAAGCGGGTTATATTTTCAAAGATCCGTTTAACCCGGTTATGCTTTTGCAGGTGTTTAACTGCGCGATTTATGCGATTAACGAAACGCATTGGTTTAAGACTTTGATCGCAACGATCATTCCGCCGCTTAAAGGATTTTCTTTTGCAAGAACTTTATGGCTCTGTCCGTTCCTCTGGTATCTGGCATTCATGATGGTTCTTTGCAGAGTGAAATGGAAGAGCAAGACCGTCAAATATTCGATATGCCTTATGTCATTTGTTTTCGTCTGTCTCTTCCCAAGCAAATACAATCATATTTCGACAAACGTTTTTTCACTTGTCGGTGATGTTTTGGGGAACGAAATAGTCGAGCAGGTTTTTCATAAGAAAAACGATAAGCTTACGTACGGCGAATTCTATTCGGAGAAACTTTTTGACAGGATAAAAGAAGATATTGATTATAACGGCGAATGGGCGATCGCATACGGAATGCATCCGGCGGTTCTTGAGTATAATGATATTTCGACTCTTGACGGGTATGTATCTTTTTACTCGGCCGATTACAAAAGTACATTCAGGGAAATGATAGAACCGGAACTTGAGAAAGATGAAAAGAACCGGGAATACTTCGACAACTGGGGCGGAAGAGCATATGTATTCTCCAAAGATGTCGGATACGATGCCGTTCGTGATCTGCAGATCAATGAAGCTGCGCTTCTCATTAATCCCGAAGTTTTCTCGAAGATGGGCGGAAAGTATGTATTCTCGAGAGTTCGCGTCAGCAACCATGAAAACCTCGGAATGGAAGAAATCGGAATGTACAGCGATGATTCTTCGCCATATTCGATATGGGTTTATGCAAGGTAGTCGGAGATGCAGGTTGTGTCGGTTCTGTTGGAATAAGATATTGCTATACTCTGTCCGGGTTTATGAAAAGCAGATGATGATGTCGGTTGTGCCGGAATAAGTATTAATTTGTTTATAAAAGTGTTTCCATGATTACAAACTTGAATTTTTAATATATGAGCAGAGACTTAAACAGTCTCTGTTCTTTCTTTATACGGGTGTAAAATGGATTTCCTCGCTATGCCCGTATTCTCTTTTATTTTTTCATTTTCGCAAATTTTGAGAATTGAAAAGCAGATTTATAAGAAGAAGCGGATTTTAATCTGAAGTATATTACACTTGAATAAACAAAATGAGATTGAACATAAAGAAAGATGTAATTCAGAGTGAATTACAGAGGAGAGTTATGAAGGATTTTACAACTGATATGACAAAAGGAAGCCCCGTAAAACATATCTTACTGTTTTCGCTTCCCGCATTGATCGGAAATATATTTCAGCAGATATACAATCTTGCAGATACTTTAATAGTCGGTCGTTTTCTTGGAAAAGATGCCCTTGCTGCAGTCGGTGCATCCGCTTCCATCACGTTTCTTTTCTTTGCGCTTTGCAACGGAATAGGAAGCGGCGGCGGAATAATTGCATCACAGTATTATGGAGCACACGATGATGAGAAGGTTAAAAACACCATATTCAATACAGGCTTCATCATGCTTCTTGTTCCCGTGGTTTTCGGAAGCATCGGATATGTGATTACACCCTGGCTTCTTGAACTTCTTATGACACCGGCAAAGATAATGGCAGATGCGACAATGTATGTTCGTTTTATGTGCATCGGACTTTTGTTTGTTTCTATGTACAACTACATTGCATCAATGTTAAGAGCGCTCGGTGATTCCAAATCGCCTCTTATCTTCCTCATTGTTTCAACGATAATCAATATCGTACTTGATATTCTGTTTATCTGGAAGTTCAATATGGGAATTATGGGCGCAGCCGTAGCGACTGTTATTGCACAGTTTATCTCGGTTCTCGGAAGCGGTATTTATGCGGTTATACTTAATCCTTATTTCAAGTTAAAGAAAGAAAACTTTAATATATCAGGCGGAATGATTTATAAGGTTCTTAAACTCGGCGTTCCGATGTCACTCCAGTTTGCACTTATTGCAATATCCACAATGGCCCTTCAGCGTGTGGTTAATTCTTTTGAAAACGTTGCTGTTGTTGCTGCATTTACGGCAACCGGAAGGATCGAGCAGATCGTTCATCAGCCTTACCAGACACTTTGCGCATCACTCGGAACATTCTGCGGACAGAATTACGGCGCTAAAAAAACCGACAGAGTATTTGCCGGTTACAGAAAAGGTATGCTTATTATGATTATTATTTCAATAGTAATGTTCGCAGTAATGCAGGTATTCGGAAAAGAAATCATTTCTCTCTTCGTAGACGATGCGGAAGTAATTGAACTTGGTGCATACGGTCTTAAGATAACAAGCTTATTCTATATTGCACTTGGAAGTATCTACGTAATAAGAGGTGTTCTTACCGGTGTCGGAGATGCATTCTTTGCACTCTTTAACGGTATCATCGAGGTAATCGGAAGATTTACGATTCCCGTTATTCTTATCAGTTTCTTAGGATTCGGTGCTACAGGTATCTGGGCAGCAACAGGATTTGTGTGGCTCATCAGCGGTGTAACGGCATGGCTCAGATATTACTTCAGACTTCGAAATGAAATGTCCGGGGTTCAGAGAATTCACGGTGTAAGAAGAGCGTTAAATCATCATTAATATGCCTTCTTACATGAATCAGATCTGAGGACCAATGCATATAGTCATTATTAATGCAGACGTCACATAAATCAGTTTTGATGAAAAATTAATGCAAACTTCTAAAATCAAAAAAATATATAAAGTGTGTTTATCAATCAGAAAGAGTTTCGTCCAAAGAATAAAAACTTTGGGCGAATTCTTTATTTACGAGAAGATCGAGTTTTTCATTACTGTATATTGTTTCATATTTGCTATCGATGAGATTTATGATTTTCTCGTTTTTGACTTTTTCTTTGTGATTGCTTACAAGATATTTAGGTGGTCTTGTATTAAACATATCGATTATTTCTTTCTCTACATCAGGAGAAATGTTTGCGAATGAATCAGCTGTTTCGCAGTATCTGCAGTAAGGATCGGTATCGGAATATAAAAGCCATTGAGGTCCTCCTGAGTAGGAATAAACGGAATTCCGGTATTCTTCGGGAATATGGTTAAGTATATCTTCGTGAGCTTCTTTGCTTTGATATCCGCAGAATTCATAGTTGTTAATTTCAATGTACTGCTTTAATATCTGTCCGATTTTTGTGTTTGCTCTTTTTTCGGTGTTTAGTACTATAGTTGAAACCATTCGTCCGTTACGTGTGACAAAATCGATGCGATTGCTTATAAGAATAATTGAGAAAACTAAAATAATACAAAATGGTTTAAACATTTTATTATTTTCATCAAACACGAGCAACATAGCTGCAATCATGGGGATTATAATAAGCTGATAATAGTGAACGAATGAGTATCCGAGAAACAATACGAAAAGTGTGAAAAAAAGTGTGAGAGATATGAAAAGTGTCTTCTCAAGATTCTTTCTGCAAAAGAATATTGCGATGATGCAAAAGAGAATGAATGGTACAAGGGCTGACCATCTTGAGTTTATTACTCTTGTCAGAAAACTGTTTCCCGTAGCATATTTATAAGCGAAAATGAAGACTGTGTTAAAGAAATCATAGAAGGAACCTTTAATCGCATAATAAGCGAAAAACGGAGCCATAGCGGCAACGGCGCCTATACCGAATCTGAGCGAATGAAGGATTGCGTTTTTAAAGTCCTTCTTAATAAGACACATCAAAAACAAATGAAGCATGCAAACGTCTATAAGGACGGAATTGGTTATGCGGATAAGTGCAATGAGACCGAATCCGATACCGTAAACATATGCGACGTACCTTGCGTATTTCTTTTCTTTCATACCTTTGAAATGAAGGAAAAGTGAGATAAAGATGAAAGGAAGAGAGTACTCTTCGGTAAGGTTTCCGCAATCGAAATAAAGTGACAGACATAAAAAGAAGAAAAAGGTGGAAAACATGAAGACGGCGGCTTTGTTTTTTAACTCTAAAACCCATACTGTCTTTTTAAGAGCGATAATATTGGCTGACATAAAAAGCGCCTGAATAAAGAGAACGCCGTATCTTCCGTTAGGAAAGCAGTATCCTAGATACTCGATAAAATATAAAAGCGGACCCTTCTGATCGTAGATATCGCGATACATAAGTTTTCCGGAATGCATAAGTTTTCCGACTGCCTGGAAAAATGCGGAATCGCTGCCTATGAAATTGTAGGACAGGGGACTTGTGGTTACCGAATAGAAAAGAAGGAATATTATTCCTAAGACCAGTGAAACGGCAAGATAAATATAACCGTTGTCTTTTTTGTTTTCGAGAGTTTTTTCTGACATAATGAATCCTTTTGTAAGATGATTGGAAAATTTATCGACGTCTTATGTTGTCTGATTCAACTTCTTCACAGACGACACAAAGATTATTATAAAAGAATTTTCAATAAATTTAAAGATAAGAAAAACAGGGAAGGATTGGTTTCTTGAATTTGAGAGAAGATTTGAGATAATAGCAAATAAGAATAAAGATAAAGGATTGAGGATTTGAAATAATAGCAAATAAGTATAAAGATAAAGGACTGAATATGAAGTTTCAAATTCAGTCCTTTACTTTTCATTTTTCAATTGTCATGCGAAAATTATTCGATTCCTTTTGATTTGTAATAGTCATCGAAAAGCTGGTTTGCAGCTTCGAGGGTCTTCTGGCAGATACCGGGAAGTTCGCCGCCCCAGGTTTCCTGAGCCATTGCATAGCCTTTTTTCATTGCTTCCTGCATTTCTTTCATTTTGTCCACGTCGTCTCCGGCAAGAGCACATGCAAAATCAAACATTCTCTGAGAAGTCTGTTTTACACCATAGTATCCGTCTTCGGCGATGTCTTTCTGCGCCTGAGCTCTTGTAGCGGGGTCAACATTGACCTCACCGCGTGCAAGTTTTCTCCAGAAACTCTCATCATCGGAAGCTTTCGCAAATGTTTCAGCCTGGCCGTATACGGATTCGTTTACAATATTGATAAGCTGTGCTTTTCTGGCTTCGGCATCGGCTTTGAGCTGTTCGCTTAATGCAGCTCTGTCAGCCTCACTCATCTTGTTGATGGAGTAAATACCGTTCTGCTTTGTCTCGCCTTTTTCATAAGTCGCAGCACTTTTATTTTCAGTATTTTCCTTGGATTCTTTCTCTTTGGTGGATTTAACATCTTTTGAAGATTTGGTTTCCTTGGTCTTGTCCGTAGCGTCCGTGCCTTGATAAGAGACAATGTTTGTTGTTACCGAGTTAAGTTCCATTGACATTCTTTTTATCCTCCCTGATTATTTTTTAAGACAATAAGCCTCATCTAATATATCGTAACTTTTTCGGAAAAAATAACCCGGGAACAGAATTCCGGGATAAAAAGATTTCTTATATTTGATGTTTTCATGCGAGAATTCGTAAATCAGCGGATAAATGAAGAAAAAATATTAATGTGTATTTGCTGTTAATGTCAAAAAAATGCTATACAGGTCATTATTTTTATATAACAAAAAACGGGTTAAAAGTATTCTTAAGTTGTAATGGAAACTTTCTGTAAAAAATGAAAGAGGTTATGGTATGAGTATTTTTAAAAAATCTGTTTCAATTATTTCAGTTTTATCTTTGGCGTCCGGTATCCTTGCTTTTGCAGGATGCAAGGGAAACGAAGTTCAGCTTACGGAAATCGAAGAGCCTGAACTTGTTGCTCAGGTAGAAACGACACCTGAACTTGACGGATACAATCTTCTCTGGTCCGATGAGTTTAACGGAAGCGAATTAAATATGGATATCTGGAATTACGAGCCCCATTCTCCCGGCTGGACAAACTCGGAACTTCAGGAATATACAACTTCAACAGACAATGTTTTCGTAAAAGACGGAAATCTTGTTATTAAAGCATTAAAGACAAAGGATAATATGGGAAGAGATTATTATACTTCCGGCAAAGTTACAACACAGCATAAAAAAGATTTTATGTACGGAAAGGTTGTTGTAAGAGCAAAAGCACCCGAAGGACAAGGACTCTGGCCCGCTATCTGGATGATGCCCACTGACGAAGGATACTACGGTGTATGGCCCAAGTGCGGTGAGATCGACATTATGGAAGTGCTCGGAAATGATGTTAAAACGGCATACGGAACACTTCATTACGGCGAACCTCATTCCGAACAGCAGGGTATCGTAACACTTACAGACGATTCTTTCGCTGATTCGTTCCATGATTACTCGGTTGAATGGGAACCCGGCGAATTCAGATGGTATATCGATGACGAGCTTTACCTTACGGTTAATGACTGGTTCACAGCTCTTGCAGGCGAAGATGAGAAACCTTATCCGGCTCCTTTCA
This sequence comes from Lachnospiraceae bacterium, assembly GCA_024684055.1. Taxonomy (GTDB): domain Bacteria; phylum Bacillota; class Clostridia; order Lachnospirales; family Lachnospiraceae; genus UBA3766. The sequence continues at coordinate 10,148 of JAIKXN010000262.1, forward strand.
ATCAGGACTTCTTCATGCAGCTTAACCTTGCCGTAGGCGGAACATGGCCCGGAAATCCCGATGAAACAACCGATTTCAACAATGCTGAATTCATCGTGGATTATGTTCGTGTTTATCAGAAAGACGCTTACGATACAAACGTAAAGAAACCTGAAAAGGTATTTAGAACCGCAGATGAAACAGGCAACTTCATTCGTAACGGTGCATTCGAAACAGCAGAAGCACTCGATGATGAAGAAGACTGGTACTTCCTCCTCTTTGAAGGCGGCGAAGGAAGCGCTGAGATCAAAGATGAGACAATGATCATCTACACAGATAAGGAAGGTACGGTTGATTATTCCGTACAGCTTGTTCAGCCCGAACTTCCGATGATAAAGGGCAAGTCCTATAGAGTAACATTTGACTGCTGGGCAGATGAGGAAAGAAAACTCATCGTATGCGTTTCGGCACCCAATGCAGGCTGGATAAGATACCTTCAGGATACAACGTTTACTGCCACAACAGAGCCTACAACTTACACATACGAATTCACAATGAAAGACAAGGACGATAACAACGGACGTCTTGAATTCAACATGGGTAACAAAGGTTCGAAAGCAACCATTTACATCAAAAATGTCCGCGTTGAAGAAATCACGGAAGGCGAAGACGCCGATTCCGCTGAAGCTGCTGATGAAGAAGAAGCTGCAGGAACTGATGCAGAATAATTTTTGATCCCCCTTAATATTAAAAGCAATAAACCCCAAAACCCATAAAGATTTATCTATTGCTTTGGCCCCGGACTTTCCCGCCGGGGCCTTTGTTTTACGGATTGAAATCCTGCTGATCGTATTTTGAAGCGGGAATAAAAATTCTGTCTTTCGGGAAAAAATTTCACGCCTGAAAAATATGCGTGTTTATTTTTTTTCATTCCGTAATGTTTTTTATCATCATTTTGTCTATAATTAAATTCAGAGAAAAAGGTTTTCACAAAGAAAAAACAGGCTTGGTTTAAAATAAAAAGCAGAGAAAATGTATTACAGACAGGGAAACGCCAACAGGCATGTGTCTGAAAAAAAGAAAGTATTTTGGGCAGGGGAAAAGAAAAATGGAAAATGTGAAAAAAAACTGGAATCCGAATCCTGATAATATTTACGAGAGATTTATCGATCAGCTTGATGATGCGATTAACGGAGAGAAAGAACTCACCGATGCCGATCAGGATATTAAATACGCCATCGAACTGCAAAGAAAGCGTCTGGAAAAAAAGAATGTAAAAATCAGATACAGCATTACGCCCAGAGGTCTTCTTCCGAATACAGTTAAATTAAAGCAGTGGTCGGATAATCACTATACCTGTCAAAACGGTGTATACACCTGTGCTTTTGAAAGAACGATTCAGGGTTCAGGGGGACACCGTTTACATGGGAAATACAAAACGACTTTTTATGAAACAAAGACGGATGTTACAGGCGGTCAGAATGTCGAAGACGATATTTATGTCTGCCCGAACTGTGGTGCGCCGACACCGATTAAGGATCTGCTTAACGGATGCCCTTACTGCAGTACGAAGTTTAAAATGGATGATCTTTTCCCGAAGATTTCAAACTATTATTTTCTGAGAGATTATTCGCGCACAAAATCGGAGATGTTATTGCATTTCCTCAAGTTTATTATTCCGTCCGGAATCATATTATTTTTTGTTGGCCTTATCAGTATTATTTTTCAAGGAAAAGAAGCTCTGCTTCGTCCGGAAACGTTTTTATCGCTGATCTGCGGGCCGATTTTTATGGCGCCGGTTCTTGGCGGAACACTTGCAGTATATGCGCTTGCCATTAATCTTATTCTGGGGGCCATCGGTACAATTCCGATGATGGGAACAATCGGTTCCGCAAGAAGATTTGAGAACTATATGAAGAAATACAGTCCCGAATTTTCTTTTGAATATCTGACGGGAAAAACAATTTCGCTTATGAAAATGATTTTCTTTTCGGACGAACATGAGAATCTGCCTTTCTATATAGGTGAGGATCTAAACGGAAGGTTTTCGGATATTGTCGAGGTGCTTTACCGCGGTGCGATGGGATACAAAACGATGAAAGCGGAAGGCGACTATGTTCATGTAACGGTTGTTGTTTTCCTTGAAAATACGTACGAAAATGACGGGGTCGTAAAGAAAAAGAACGAGAAATTCGAAGTGACTCTTGTCAAGAATGTTTCCGTTCCGATTCAGTATACTTTCTCCGTCAAAAAACTAATGTGTCCGAACTGCGGCGGAAGTTTCGATGCGACAAAGAATACGAAATGCCCGTACTGCGGCGGTACATACAGAGTTGAAGATTCTGACTGGGCGGTTGAGAAGATCGTAAAGAAATAATGTGTTTTTAAATGTGACAGAATTGTAATAAAATTTTAAGTTGATCTGTGATACAATTTCTTTGGAACATATTTTTACGACGTCATCAATGTCGAAAATTCTTTTATTTCAAAGACATAGACAGGAAAGAAATCTTATTGCACGGGAAGAATTCATGGATAACGAAAAAATCCTTTTACTTGAAGATGATACGGCTATTGCAATGGGACTTGTATATTCTCTCGAAAAAGAGAATTACATTGTTTCTCATGCGCAGACAGTCAAAGAAGCAAAGGAATTGCTTGACGGCAATTCTTTTTCGCTTTGCATTCTTGATATTAATCTTCCCGATGGAAACGGCTATGAAGTATGTAAATACATTAAGGAAAAAGAAGATACGCCGGTACTTTTCCTGACTGCATACGATGATGAAGTAAATGTTATCATGGGACTTGAACTCGGGGCGGACGATTACATCTGCAAGCCTTTCAGGGTGAGAGAACTGATGGCACGAATCAAGACGGTTTTAAGAAGGTCCGGACGTGCAAAGACAGCCGGCGGAAGTTCAAACGAAGCAGAATATACGGTCATCGAAAATATCTGCATTTATCCCAAAGAAGCGAAGATTTACAAATTAAAAGAAAAAATATCAGGAAAACCCGTGATTTCCAAGGAAAATGAAATTGAACTTACGGCCATGGAATACAGGCTTTTGCTGATTTTCCTTAATAATCGCGGAATCGTAATGTCCAGAGCAAAGCTTCTTGAATGCATGTGGGACGTAAGCGGTGATTTTGTCAATGACAATACTCTTACGGTTTACATAAAGAGACTTCGTGACAAAATAGAAGACGATCCGACAAACCCGATTATCATTAAGACCGTGCGCGGAATCGGATATATGATTGACAAAGAAATTTAAGAGAACAGTTTACATAACTAATGCTTTTATATAAAAAATCCAATAGAACGGCGTACATAATTAACGCTTCTATAAAAAAATCCAAGAGAATGTTTTAAATAACTGATATTTTTATATAAAAAATCCAAGAGGAATAAAGAATGAAAAAGAGTCGAAATCTTTTAATTGCGGAATTCGTATGTGCATTTGTTTTTGCTTTATGCGGATTCTTTTTTGTTTCATACAAAGCAGGCCTTCTTCTTATATTGCTTGCCGCCGTTTTGCTGGGCGCTCAGATTTACGAGAGAACAAAAAGGAATAAGAGCCTGATAGAACTTAATGATTATTTAAACAGAATTCTCTCGGGCGATGAATCCATGGAAATAGAGAGAATGGAAGAGGGCGAACTGTCTGTTTTAAAGACCAATCTTTTTAAGGTTATGACTCTTTTGATGCATCAGAGAGAGTATCTTAAAAACGACAAAATAAGGCTTGCGAATGCGATTGCAGACATTTCCCATCAGCTAAAAACTCCGCTTACTTCGATTATGGTAATGAACGATCTTCTTGAAAACGAGAGCGGGGAAGAAAAGAGAAAAGAACTGATCTCGACTCAGTCCGTTCAGCTTGAAAAAATGAACTGGCTTATTCAGACGCTTCTTAAGATTTCGAAATTTGATGCTAAATGCGTGGAAATCAAAAAAGAAGAGATTACCGCAAAAGAGCTCATTAAAAAAGTAGCGGAACCATTCCTTATCACAATGGAATTAAAAGGCATCCGTTTTGTTAACATGACGGATGAGAGCAGCTTGAACATCGATATTAACTGGAGTGCAGAGGCTCTTCAGAACATTGTGAAAAACTGCGTTGAGCATATGAAAGAAAATGATTCGCTTACCATAACCGATGAAGAGACGAATCTTTATAATGCGATAACGATCACCGACACCGGATGCGGCATAGAAAGCGAAGATGTCGGACATATTTTCGATAGATTTTATAAGGGCAAAAATTCATCGACCGAAAGTGTCGGCATCGGACTCGCGCTCGCCAAAACCATTATCGAAGAGCAAAGAGGCGAAGTCAGCGTTACAAGCAATGTCGGCGAAGGTACGTCATTCACCGTGAAGTTCTATAAATCCATTATTTAATTCATAATCAAAGACATTAAAAGAAAACGGATTTTTTAAAAATCGGAATATTACAAAACTGTAATTGTTTTTGTCACGGTTCTGTAAGATGCGTCTACTACAATGAATGCTGTAATCGGAAAACGAACGAAGAAAAACCGGTTACAGGAAGGAGATTAAAGTGAAAATACTTGAGATAGAAAATTTATGCAAAGTATACGGAAAAGATGATACTAAAGTAGATGCATTAAAAAATGTTTCTTTCAGCGTGGAGCAGGGAGAATTTGTTGCGATAGTAGGTCCTTCGGGATCCGGCAAATCCACACTCTTACACATTTTGGGCGGAGTTGACAGAGCCACTTCCGGAAAAGTAATGATCAACGATACAGACATCGGAAAGCTTGACGAAACATCGCTTGCAATCTTCAGGAGAAGACAGATCGGTCTTATTTATCAGTTTTACAATCTTATCCCGATTCTGACCGTGGAGGAAAATATAACTCTTCCGATTCTTCTGGATAAAAGAAAACCCGACAGGAAACTTGTAAAAGAACTGATCGAAAAACTCGGCCTTGAAAAAAGAGCAAAGTATCTTCCGAATCAGTTATCCGGCGGACAGCAGCAGAGAGTATCGATAGGCAGAGCACTTATGAACAATCCGGCACTTCTTCTGGCTGACGAACCTACAGGAAACCTCGATTCCGAAAACAGCAGGGAAATAATATCGCTTCTTCGTAAGTTTAACAGAGAGAATAACCAGACGGTTATTATCATTACACATGATGAGCGCATTGCATTAAGCGCAGATCGTGTAATTACAATCGAAGACGGTCAGATTACGAAAGATGAGGCGAGAATATAATGAATATTATTATGAAATTAACCCTGCGGCATTTAAAATCAAACATTAAGCGAACCATAGTGACGATATTCGGAATCGTCGTATCAACAGCTCTTATTACCGCGATGTTAACAGGTATTTATTCGGCCTTCATGTTCGTGGCTGATGTAACTGTTTATGTTGACGGAAATCATCATGCGAATTTTAAAAACATAAGCGAAGAAGATTACAATAACTTAAAAAACGATCCGCGTATCCTGTATGTCGGAGCAACTGATAACGACAATGAAAAAACAGGTTTTTATATAGACGGCGATTCAGAGAAAAGATTCAGAATAGGCAATGTTTATCACGCCGATCCGGATAATCTTTCGCAGATGGTAACCTGTGAATATGAAGGAAGACTGCCGGAGAATGACGGCGAAATCGCGATTGAGGAAGAATTCTTAAAAGACAATGATCTTAATCTTCAAGTCGGTGACACTCTTTCTTTTCATCAGGGATACCGATACGGCTATGAAAACAATGAACTTACATATTATGCGGGAAATTACAGAACTTCGGAAGAATTCTGTACACTCAGTGATGAAAAGTGCATGATCACAGCGATTCTTCATCGCAACGAACCTACAGGATCTTTTGATATTATTCGCGGAATGGAACAATTTCCGGAAAACAATCTTGTTTATATTACGCTGAAAAAAACTGACAGAAATGCCGTAAGAACCTTAAGAGACATAGCTTCTGCATATAATCTCAGTTTTAACGAAATGAATACCGAGTATCTGATGAGTTTATTCGTAAAAGACATTCCTTCCAATCCGGTGAATTCGATTTATAAAATGATCGTTTTTGCGATTGTGATAATTGTAATAGCATCTTCAATCATGATCTATAACGCTTTTGCAATGTCTCTTACGGAACGTATGAAATATCTCGGAATGTTATCAGGTGTCGGCGCGACGGGAAGGCAGAAAAAAGCGAGCGTATATTATGAAGGTTTCATCCTTGGAAGCATAGGAATTCCTCTCGGATATTTGTTCGGAATCCTCGGATGCATGGCAACGCTTCGTTTTACGGGATCTCTTATTCTCAGCTCAGGAATGCTTTATGGCCTTAACATGTCGGTGATGGGGCATATACCCGTAAAGACGCATCCTGTCATCATACTTGCAATATTATTCTTTTCTGTACTGACCATTTTGATCTCATCTTTTGTACCTGCCGTAAAGGCGAGCCGTATCACCGCGATCGAAGCAATCAGACAGACCAATGTCATCAGACTTCGTGCCCGGAATCTTAAAGTTCTTCCTTTTGTAAAACTTCTTTTCGGATATGAGGGCGAACTGGCTTCAAAGAATATAAAAAGAAATGGTGCAAAGGGCGTGGTAATAACCGTATCGATGGCAGTTTCAATTGTTTTGCTTTTAAGCGTTACGTACCTGGTTGATCTTTTTAACAAAGAAAACAGTTATGAGATTGAAATTCCTTTCCAGGTTTTTGCAGCCGCTTCTTTAAGTGAACGCGAAAGATTAAAAGAGGATATTTCAAAACTCGATGGAGTGGAAAAAATATTTGTCGCCGAAATGATTTCTTATAATTTTAATCCGAAGGATGCAGACGGAAACGATCGTGAGATACCAAATACTTCCATCAGAAATCCGGAATTTCTTACCAAAGATTATGAACATCTTTTTGAAACGACACCCGACATCTGGGTTATCCCGGTCGAGGACGAAGATTTTATAAGAATCTGCGAAGAAAACGGCGTTGATCATACAAAATATTTCAAAGATGAACTGCGCGGAGTGCTTTTAAACAATTACACTCACAAGGCTTCGAGAAAAGACGTATTTAACGACAAAATCCTGGGTCAGAAACTCTTTTATGACAAAGCTGAAGGCAATCCTCCCGGAATAATTATCACTGATTTTGTAAAATGGGATAAAAAAATCGAGGAATACAGACTTTCGCCCAAAGGAAGCATATCCGTTTACGTTCCTTCATCAGTGATGGACCGTGAATATGTGAAAAACGTTGACGAAAAAGAGCTTATCAGCACATACGGAATACAGTGTAAAAATCATGAGGAGGTGTATGCAAAAGTATCGGATATTTTAACTTACGACGGTTATACCAACTCGTATGTTTCCGATGTGGAAGACCAGCTTATTATTATGAAGACCCTGCTGACACTTGTAAAGACGGTAATGTACGGATTTATCGTGCTGATTTCACTTATCGTAATGGCAAATATCGTTAATACGATCACGACGGGAGTTCATTTAAGACGCAAGGAATTTGCGATGTTTAAATCGGTCGGAATGACAGAGTTCTGCTTTAAGAAAATGCTTTTTCTTGAAACTTTCCTTTATGGATTAAGAGCACTTTTGTTCGGTCTTCCTATTTCGGTATTGATAAGTTTCGCAATCTATAAAAACGTACCTGCTCCGGCATCCGCATTCGAGCTTAACATATTTACATACATTCTTGTATCTCTCGGAGTATTCGCAATCGTCGGGATAAGCATGCTGGCTTCGACATCAACATTAAAGAACGACTCGATCATCGAGGGCTTAAGAGAAGAGTTATGTTAGTATTCGGATTTCAGAGATAAAACAGATAAGCGTCGGGATAACAGTTTGAAGATTTTAAAGAAATTGAACTTTATCCGGCGCTTATTCTTCTGTAATCACGTCCAGATTGACTTTAAATGCAATCGTTCTTTCGGTTTCGCTCGCATCAAACTGAATAACGTATGCCTGCATGTCGTTATCGATTGATACTATTGTTCCTTTGCCGAGAATCATGTGTTTTACGCGTGTGCCTTCGGAAAGAAGATCTTTTTTATCTTTTAAGAGAAGCTTGTCATTAAGCGAAATGTATTCTTTTGTTTCCTTAATGAGAGCTTCTTTTGGTTCATTGAGATATTCGAGATACTGTTTATCCACATCAAAAATAAACCTCGAAGGAAAACGCGGTGAACCATCGAAATTCCTGCCCATGGCTTCGGTAAGAAAGAGAGTGTCTTTTGCACGTGTAACGGCAACGAAAGCAAGTCTTCTTTCTTCTTCCATGGCAGCTTGCGTACGCGTCTTTTTGGAAGGGAATATGCCTTCGTTTAAGCCGCAGATAAATACATTTTTGAATTCGAGACCTTTTGCTGCGTGAATGGTCATTAATTTCACTCTGTCTTTGGTATCTTCAAGATCTGTGTTTGTATAAAGAGCTATGTGCTTCAGATAACTGTCCAGGTTTGTTTCCTCGCCGCATGATACTTCGTAATCATAAACCGACTGCTTTAATTCGGCGAGATTGTCAAGACGTTCCTGTGCGCCTTCGGTTCTTAACGCTTCTTCGTAGCCGCTTTGCTGAAGAACTGCGGCGAGAAGTTCCGATATCGTTCTGCTTTCCAGATTGACTTTTAATCCGTCGATAAGGGCGATGAATTCGCGTGCTTTTGTTCCCTTGAAAATCGGATCGTCTATGTTTGCTCTTAAAGCGTTAAAGAGAGTGGTCTGATTGTTTTCCGCAGTCTCCTCGAGGAATTTCATTCTGCGTTCGCCCATGTTTCGCTTCGGTGTGTTTACGACCTTTTTAAATGCAAGATCGTCGGCTGAAATAAGCATTCTTAAGTAAGAGAGTGCGACTTTGATCTCAACTCTGTCATAAAACTGCACGCCGCTGTAAATGACGTACGGGATTTTGTTCGTAAACAGTGCATTCTCGAGACTTCTTGTCAAAAAGTGCGATCTGAAAAGGATCGTAACATCCCTGTATTCGTTTCCTTCTTCTTTTAACTTCTCGATCTGCGCAACTATGTAAGCTGCCTCATCATCGGGATTGTCGCCGAAATAAATACTTGATCTCGGACCTTCTCCGCGTAATGCGATAAGATTTTTTTCTTCCCTGTATCTGTTTTTGGAAATAAGAGAATTTGCCACATTGATGACGCCGTCAAAGGAACGGTAATTGTCGTTCATCATTATTGTTTTTGTGCCTTTGAAAACGTTGGCAAAATCAAGAAGATAATGTATGTCTGCGCCTCTCCAGGTGTAGATTGTCTGGTCGGGATCGCCTACCACGAAAAGGTTCTTATGATAATCGGAAAGCACTTTCATAAGGTCATACTGCGGCTTGTCGATATCCTGAAACTCATCGATCATTATGTACATGAGGCGCTTCTGCCATTTGAGCCTGGATTCCTCGTTAACCTTGAAAACATAGAGCGTAAAAATAATGAGATCGTTGTAATCGAGTCCGAAGCATTTTTTCTCCTGATAAAGATATCCGTAAAATATGATATCCTTCGCTGTCGTGGCGCTTTGATATTTTTCCTTTAAAGTATCAAGTGACATGTCGAACATATCCTTGTAATAATCGGGACGCTCGAAAAGTTTGAGCATTTCGATCATATCCCTTGCTTTTGAGAATGTCATGTCACGAAGGGTAAGTCCGCGTTCTTCGTAAATGACTGAGAGCATGGAATCTATATCGGAATTGTCGAGCACGAGGAAAGATTTCGGATAATTGAAAACAAAGCTTTCTTCCTGCAAAACATTTGCACAGAAACCGTGGAAAGTATTGATGTATCCGGTGTCTTTGTCGCCAGTAAGAAGATGGATACGCTGTCTCATTTCGTTGGCTGCCTTATTCGTAAAAGTAACGCAGAGAATGTTACCGGCAGGAATGCCGATATCGTTAACCAGGTATGCAAATCTGTGAGTAAGGGCTCTTGTTTTGCCGCTTCCCGCACCTGCGATCACTCTTACATATCCTTCGGTAGTTGTTACCGCGTCTTTCTGCGCTTCGTTTAAATTGTCCAAAATCGGATTTTCCATGTTTGTTTCCTTTTGATACTGACTTCGTATGTTTATTGATCTTTTGTTTCTTGAAAATTTTATGTCTTTAAAAATCCTGTGTTAATAACTCGGGCATTTATTGATCTGTTTTTTAATTCTTTGTTTTTCTTTATCTCTGTTTTTATATCATAAACGCAGATATTTTGCTTCGATCAAAGGTCTTTTTTATTTTACCATAAAGCGAACAAATATTCGAGTGTTTTTTGTTTTTGTTTTTTTGCAATAAGAAAAACAAATAGATGAAAGATAAGAAAAAAACTCAATGCGGGGCTTTAGTATGGTATAATGTGCAAAATAAACATAAAACGAAAAGAATTGAAACGGAAAGAAAAATGGCAGAAGGATCAAATATAAATATTTTAAAAGAACTTACGGACAAACTCGAAAAAGAAAGAGATTTAACAGATGAGGAATTTAAACTGATGCTTGAAAGCGACGATCCCGAATTCGTGGAGTATCTTGCTTCGAAGGCAAGGAAAGTTCGTGAAGAATACTACGGAAAAGACGTATATCTTCGCGGTCTTATCGAGTTTTCAAATTATTGTAAAAACAACTGTATTTACTGCGGAATCCGCCGTGACAACAAAAATACGGAAAGATACAGACTCACCGAAGAAGAGATTTTGTCATGCGCCGATCTCGGATATGATCTGGGATTTCGCACAATTGTTTTACAGGGCGGGGAATATATGTATTTTTCCGATGAAAAAATGGTTGCCCTGATAAAGAGGATAAAAGAAAATCATCCGGATGTCGCACTTACTTTGTCAATCGGTGAAAGAGACAGGGAAAGTTATGAGAAGATGTTTGAGGCAGGTGCCGACAGATATCTTTTGAGACATGAAACAGCGGATAAGGCGCATTACGAAATGCTTCATCCCGCAGAAATGTCTTTTGATCACAGAATGAACTGCTTAAAAGAATTAAAGGAAATAGGTTATCAGGTCGGATGCGGAATGATGCTCGGCTCTCCGTATCAGAAGACTGAACATCTCATAAAAGATCTGAGATTTTTGAAGGAATTCGAACCCGAAATGGTCGGGGTCGGACCTTTTATACCGCACCATGATACGCCTTTCGCTTCTTTTGAGGCAGGCGGACTTGATATCACGATTAAGATTCTTGCAATGGTAAGACTCATTTTACCCAAGGTCCTTCTTCCGGCAACCACGGCACTCGGAACCATTGATCCGCTTGGAAGAGAGAAAGGGCTGATGGCCGGTGCGAACGTAATAATGCCAAATCTTTCACCCACGGATGTGAGGGGCAAATATCTTCTTTATGACAACAAGATCTGTACGGGCGATGAAGCGGCGGAATGCATAAGATGCATGAGCGTAAGAGTCGAAAAAACAGGATATAAAGTGGTT
>JAIKXN010000264.1 GCA_024684055.1 Lachnospiraceae bacterium
GGACACGCGCTGATTCTTCTTCGCTGAACGGCGCAGTCCAAAAGTGCCTGGGAATATTCTGCCATGAAGTTTTTGTCTTTATTCTTAATGACTTTTTCATCACATGCCGCTTCAATATCTCTGCAAAGAAGCACATATGCAATCCAGCAGAGAGGATTGAACCAGTAAACAGAAAGAAGTACGAATCCCAGAGGTTTCCAGAAATGATCGCCTCTTTTGATATGAGCCTTTTCGTGTCTTATTACATAATCGAAAGTCTGCTTATCAAGTCCCGAAGGAACATATATTATCGGTCTGAAAATTCCAAGCACAAACGGAGAATTCAAATCGTCTGAAATTCTTATTCTCGTTTCGCCCTTCGATAAAGGTACCGCCGTATTCACGCTCTTCTTTAAACTAATGAAACTGATTAAAGAATAAATAAGCATTCCGGCCACGCCCGCAATCCAGACATATGAAACAACCGAAACAATAATCTGTAACGGACTTCTTTTTGCTTCATACGAAACGGGAAATGTTTCTTCCACAACCGGATTGATCGTATTGTTTACGAACTCCAGTCCCGTATGTATTTCAGGTACCGCATCGGATGTAACTATATCCGCTGAGATTACTTCGCTGCTTGGAATAAGACTCAGTGCACTTTCAATCGAAAAAGGTAAAAGAAGTCTTAATGCCACCAGCGCCCAGAGAATACACGATACCCACTTTGGTGCTTTTTTAAGAAATAATCTGATTAACAGAACAGCAAGAATCATCCATCCCGCGACCAGACTTAAATTTAATATTTTAAGAAAAATCACACTCATGATACTGTCTCCCATGAAAATTCAATTAGTTATTCTGCCTTAAATTCATTAATCATCTTCTGAATTTCATCGGCTTCTTTCGCAGTAAGTTTTTTGTTTGAAATAAATGCCGCTATAAATGCAGGAAGCGATCCGGCATATGAATCCTCAATAATCTGTTCGCTCTTTGCGGAATAAAACTCTTCTTTTGAAATAAGCGAAGATACTATTCCGTCATCGTTTTTGAACAGACCTTTTTCGCAAACCTTACGAAGCACAGTGTATGTAGTCGACTTTTTCCACTGCAGTTCCTTTTCGCATATTTTTACCAGATCACCGGATGCAATCGGTTCATTCGACCAGACTATATCCGCAAAACGTTCCTGTACAGCTCCAAGTTCAAAATCCATAATAATGTTTCTCCTTTGGTCTATCTTGATAAACCATTATTAGTTTATCGCAATAAACCACTTTTGTCAACAATTAAAAAACTGCCCCTGAGGACAGTTTTTAAAATTCCGGAACATCCTCGGAAATTACTATATTCTTTCCGTGCTGCTTTCCGTAATACATACGTTCATCCGCCAGTTTGATTATTTCTTCGGGTTTGTGATGCTCGGAATCGTTTTCGGCCACACCGATTGTAACCGTTACGTTAAGTCTTCTGTTAAAGAATACCGTGGGATTCGTCTCGATGTCTTTTCTTAAGTTTTCCATCTTTTCCCTGGCCGCATCGAAACTTACGTCTTTCATGAAAATAACGATTTCCTCGCCGCCCCATCTGCAGATGTCGCATCCGTGCATTTCTCTTTTAATGATATTCGTAACGTGTCTTAAAACTTCATCGCCGCCGTCATGGCCGTACGAATCGTTAATTCTTTTAAAATTGTCAAGATCGCAGAAAGAAATACAGAACGGCTTTGATTCGTCATCCTTTACATATTTTTCGACCAGAGGCATAAATCCTCTTCGGTTTAAAAGCCCCGTAAGAACGTCTTCGCTCGCATCCAGAGAGAGTTCCTTATTCTTTTCCTCAAGGTCGGTCATCTCGACTTCGCTTGAATAAATATACAGAATGTTATAAAAGATAACAGCAAATACCATTACAAACATTGAGAAAATAACCAGAATATGTCTGAAAACCGGCGTGAGTTCGTAATAAGGTTTTGCATCTCCGAAAATAAAATATAAAACAGCAAAAATGGAAAAATTCAAAACAAGAAGAAGCGCAATTATCCATCTCTTCGCCCCCTTAAAAAGGAAACATCCGAAATAAATTATTATCGGAACAATCGAAAACAGGAAACAGAAAGATCCGTTGTGAAGACCTATGAAATACGTCGACATAACGGTGTAGACGGAAACTTCGACAATTATGCTTATGTAGGCCGGCATAATATGACCGAATCTGCATAAGAATATACAGAAAATATATACTATAACACTTAAAATATTAAACTCAATAAGCGGTGTAAGTTTTGCCGCTGTCATGATTCCCAAAAGCGTTGCATGAACAAAACACATAACCACAACAGTAAAAAGAATCCCGTTGTGGACAAGGAAATGCATAATCTTATTTACTATTTTGCTGTTTTTCACCCTTTACACCTTCTTAATAATTTATCCCGATTACTTTCTTCTTTGTCTGTAAGCCTCGTACATGACCAAAGATGCGGCAACCGAAGCATTTAAGCTTTCAACTTTTCCGCACATCGGAATAAAACATACATCATCGCATTTTTCGACGGTTTCTTTTTTCAGACCATTCCCCTCATTTCCGATAAAAAACGCACATGATGATGTGTAATCATATTTGTCATACTCTCTTGCCTCTTTTGAAAGAGCACAGGCGTATGTTTTAATTCCCTTTTCCTTAAGAGCCGAAATCGTTTCATCGGTATTATCCGTCGAAACAAACTTAACTCTGAAAACACTTCCCATTGTCGAACGGATAACCTTGGGATTGTAAATATCCACGCAGTCCGCTGACATAATAACTCCGCTTGCTCCTGCTCCTTCGGCAGTTCTTATTATCGTTCCGAGATTGCCGGGATCCTGAATATTTTCAAGGAATACAACGCACGAATTTTCGCCTTCGAGAATATCTTTTACATCTGTATTGATTCTCTTAAGCACCATAAGAATACCCTGCGGAGTAACGGTATCGGAAAGCTGTCTGAAAGCAGCATCGCTTACGATTTCATAACTTGTTCTCTCAAGTTTTTTTCTTAATTCCTTATCAAGATTTCCGATAGCGCCCGCACTGATAAAAACCTCATCAATAAGAGGAAGCGGCGCTTCTTCGAACATCTTGAGACCTTCGGCCACAAACTTTCCTTCTTTTTTACGGAATTTCGATTTTTCAAGAAGCGTTATGACATATTTAATTCTTCCGTTATTTGTAGAAGTTATCAATTTATCACCTGTTAAAAAAACTACATGGAAAGCATCTTGCTTACTCTGTATTCGTATTCGGAAAGATCCTTCTGCATTGCAAGAGCTTCATCAATATCAAAATCAGTGAATTCACCTTTCTTGTAAGCAACAACTCTGTTGGTCTTTCCTTCGCAGAGAATTTCTGCGGCATAAGAACCCATGATGGAAGCATAGAATCTGTCCTTACAGGTCGGTGAACCGCCACGCTGCATGTATCCGAGAATGGTTGCTCTCGTTTCGATGCCTGTAGCAGCTTCGATTCTTCTCGCCATACTTGTGGAATGTCCGATTCCTTCGGCATTGATTATAATGTGATGGCGTTTGCCTTTTTTCCTGTTCTGAATGATGTTATTTATAATTGTCTGTTCGTTGTAATCGTATTTTTCGGGAAGAAGAATATCCTCGGCGCCGTTTGCGATACCGCACCAGAGAGCGATATAACCGGCATTTCTTCCCATAACCTCGATGATACTGCATCTTTCATGTGAAGATGATGTATCTCTTACCTTATCGATTGCTTCCATCGCCGTATTAATGGCGGTATCGAAACCGATTGTATAATCTGTACATGCAATATCAAGGTCAATTGTTCCGGGAATTCCGATTGTATTGATTCCGTGTTTTGAAAGTGCAAGCGCACCTCTGTAAGAGCCGTCACCGCCGATAACGACGATTCCGTCTATGCCGTGCTTTTTGCACATTTCGGCACCCTTTGCCTGACCTTCCTCAGTCATGAATTCCATACATCTCGCCGTTCCGAGAATCGTACCGCCTTCGTCAATAATATCCGATACGCTGTTTCTGTTCATATCGACTATTTCTTCGGCAAGAAGTCCTGCGTAGCCTCTTTTGATTCCCTTAACTGCCACGCCTTTGCAAAGAGCCGTTCTTACAACACCTCTTATGGCCGCATTCATTCCGGGCGCATCGCCACCGCTTGTAAGCACTCCGATTGTTTTAATTGTATCAGCCATATTCTCCTCCATTCCATCAGTAAACTACCTGATAACTGCCGTTCTTTCCCCTAAAATCGCTTCTATTTCCCGAACCGTGCTTTCATCAGCAGAAACTCCGAGCTCGCTTTTCGAGATGGTTCTCAGTTTATTTTCCTTTATAACACGGACATTTACGTTGTCGACACCTCTGTGTTTTCTGAGAATTTCATAAGCAGAAGTCCACAACTCATTATACTTGTCCATGTCATCAAACTTCAACCATAAATTTTTGGGAAGGTCATCAAAGAAATACACTTCTTCAACGATTATCTTTGAATCCGCTTCGTCCTCGGTCGATACCCTGCCCGATACAAATACAGGTCTGTCGGGATCGAGATTATCCCTTACCCTGTCGTATGCTTTCGGGAATACCATTGCTTCGACGCTTCCGGTTAAATCTTCAAGTTCGAAGATTGCCATGGTTTCCTTTTTCTTTGTCAGTCTGACATTGAGATTGGAAATCATACCGCCGATCGTAACCTTGGTTTTATCTTCCAGTCTGCTTCCTTCGAATTCGGGCTCATAAACAAAATCCGAAGCATAAGCCGTTACGTTTTTCTTCCAGATATCCATTACATCGTCAAGAGGATGTCCGGATACATAGACTCCGAGTACTTCTCTTTCCATGTGAAGAATTACTTCTTTGGGGAACTCCTCGATATCGGGAAGTTTGACATCCATAAGTTTCTTTTCTTCATGAGGAATCATGTCAAAGATTGTCATCTGGTTGCTGTCGATTTTTTTGTTTTCCGCAGAAACATCATCCATGAGTTTCTCGTAAACCTGCATGTACTGTCTTCTGTTTCCGCCGAGGCTGTCGAATGCACCTGCTTTGATAAAGTTTTCAACAGCACGTTTATTTATGTCCTTGGTTCCCATTCTTCTGATGAAGTCGGAAATGCTTTCGAAATCGCCGTTTGCTTCACGTTCGGCAACAATCCTGTCGATTACGGGGCCGCCGACATTTTTTATCGCTTTAAGCGAATAAATAAGCTTATTGTCTTTTAAGGTAAAATCGTTCATGCCGGCATTGATATCGGGAGGAAGAACCTCTATTCCCATTTCTCTCGCCACGCTTATGTACTCTGCCGTCTTGACGGGGTTGTCAAGGAAACATGTGATAAGCGCAGCCATATATTCAACGGGATAATAATATTTCATGTATGCCGTCTGGAAGGAAATCAGCGAATAAACCGCAGAGTGCGACTTGTTGAAAGCATATGCGGCGAAAGTTTTCATTTCGGCATAAATCTGTTTTGCGACATCTTCGGGAATGCCTCTTTTTATACATCCGTCGATGCCCTTTTCTTCGTTACCGTATATAAAATACCTTCCCTGCTCTTCCATTTCTGCGGCTTTTTTCTTGGACATGATTTTACGCACCTTGTCGCTTCCGCCCATGGTAAAGCCCGCCAGATCCCTTACTATCTGCATAACCTGTTCCTGATAAACAATACAGCCGTATGTTGTATTAAGAATAGGCTTTAATTCATCGCAAAGGTATACTGCCGCTTCCGGATTTTCCTTGCATCTTATATAGTTGTCGATGTACTGCATGGGACCGGGTCTGTAAAGTGCGATTCCGGCCATTACGTTTTCAAGATTCTTCGGCTTCAGTTTTTTCATAAAACCTCGCATGCCGCCGGATTCGAGCTGGAACACGCCTTCGGTGTTACCCGTTCCTATATATTCATAAACCTTTATATCATTTAAATCGAGTTCGTCGAGATTAATGTCGATTCCCCTGGATTTCTTAACGTTCTTACATGCTTTTTCAAGTACCGTAAGAGTCTTTAAGCTAAGGAAATCCATTTTTAGAAGTCCCTGCTCTTCGAGAATCGGCGCTTCATACTGGGTTACGACTATTTCGTCGGAGCCTTTCGAAAGAGGCACGAACGCTTCTACTTCCCTGGGTGCTATGAGAACACCTGCGGGATGAACGGATGAGTGTCTCGGAAGATGCTCGAGTTTGAAAGACATGTCGATTACTTTCTTAACATTTTCATCGGTTTCATACATCTTTCTTAAATCGGAACTTACCCTTAACGCATTCGCAAGGTTTACTTCCTCGTCATTTATTCTGTTCGGAATTGCCTTTGAAATTCTGTCGCCGACTTCATAAGGAAGCGCAAGAACTCTTGCAACATCTCTTACAACGCCCTTGGCTTTAAGAGTACCGAAAGTGATAATCTTCGATACCTTTTCCTCGCCGTATTTTCTGATAACATAGTCAACAACTTCCTGACGTCTTTCATCGCCGAAGTCAATATCAATATCGGGCATGGTAACACGTTCGGGGTTTAAGAATCTTTCAAAGAAGAGACTGAACTCAAGCGGATCGAGATTCGTAATTCCGAGGCAGTACGAAACTATACTTCCGGCAGCCGAGCCTCGTCCCGGTCCTACCGCAATGCCGTTTTTCTTTGCATATTCGATGAAATCCATAACTATGAGGAAATAGTCAACGAATCCCATTTTTTCGATGACTCCGAGTTCATAATCGAGGCGCTCTTTCGCCTCGGTATTGTCTGCGGAATATCGTTTCTTTAATCCTTCCTCGCATCTGTATCTTAAATATCCCCTGCTGTCAAAGCCTTCGGGAACCTCGAAATGAGGAAGTTTGGGCTCTTTGCCGGGCATTGTCATATGGCATCTCTCGGCAACAAGCTGTGTATTGTCTATTGCTTCGGGAGCATAAGGAAAAAGTTCCCTCATTTCGCTTTCGCTTCTGACGAAAAACTGTCCGTATTCGTATCTCATACGGTCCGTATCATTTACGTTCTTGCCTGTCTGAAGGCACAAAAGAAGATCATGCGCATCGGCATCCGAAGCGTATGTATAATGAACGTCATTTGTCGCAACAAGAGGAATATCCAGTTCTTTTGAAAGTCTGTATATTTCAGGATTAATCTTTAACTGATCTGCGATTCCGTGATTCTGAATTTCAAGGAAATAATTGTCCTTTCCGAAGATGTCGATATATTCGAGCGCAACCTTCTTCGCCTCATCATATAATCCGTGATTGAGGTTAACGGCAACTTCTCCCTGAAGACATCCCGAAAGACAGATTAAACCTTCATGGTATTTCCTTAACACTTCCTTGTCGACTCTGGGCTTGTAATAATATCCTTCCTTAAATCCGATGGATACAAGTCTCATAAGATTGTGATAGCCTAAATCATTCTCGCAGAGAAGCACAAGGTGGAAGTATTTGTATTCTCCCACGTCCTTTGTGAATCTCGACTCCGGCGCCACATAAACCTCGCAGCCTATAATCGGTTCTATTCCCTGTTTCTTCGCTTCTTCGTAAAACGCAACGCATCCGTACATCGTTCCGTGATCCGTAATCGCTGCGTGAGTCATTCCGAGTTCCTTGACTCTTTTAACATATTCTTTTATTTTATTTGAACCGTCCAGAAGGGAAAATTCCGTATGAACGTGAAGATGAGTAAATGCCATAAAATCCGTAATTCCTTATCTGTTGCAATGAAAAGAAATACGTTCAAAATATAAACGTATGTTCTAATAAATTCTATCACATTCCGCCCGACCTTTAAAGAGCAATTACCTGCCATAAACGCCCTCTGCCCGTAAAATCGGGATAAAAAATTTTTAAAAAAGACCGCATTGCTAAATAAACAATACGGTCTTATACTTCCATTTTCTGAATGTCGGCGCCGAGTTGTCTCAACTTCTTGTCAAAATTCTCGTAGCCTCTTTCGATATATTCTATTCCGTCGATATCCGATCCGCCCTTTGCGGCAAGCGCTGCAAGAACAAGCGCCGCTCCCGCTCGAAGATCGGGTGATGTCATGTTTGCGCCCTGATAATATTCAACTCCGTCGATGTATGCCGTGGTGCTCTCGTCAACGGTTATGTTGCAGCCCATTTTCTTGAGTTCGTTTACATACATGAAACGGTTGTCGAAGATTGATTCAACAACTGTTGAAATACCATCGGCAAGTCCGAGCGCAACCGAAATCTGCGGCTGCATGTCCGTCGGGAATCCCGGATAAGGAAGTGTTTTTACCTGAGTTCTCTTAAGTCTTCCTGCGGGACCGATCACTCTTACCCAGTCATCCGATTCCTGAATTTTGCATCCTATTTCTTTTAACTTCGATGAAATACTTTCAAGGTGAGTGGGAATTACATTTTTAACCGTAATGTCACCGTGAGTTATCGCTGCTGCCATCATAAATGTTCCCGCTTCGATCTGATCGGGAATAACGGCATATGTTCCGCCTCTTAAACTCTGAACGCCTGTAATCCTTATTCTGTCGGTACCTGCACCGGAAATGTGTCCGCCGATACCGTTGATGAAGTTGGCCACATCAACAACATGGGGTTCCTTTGCCGCACCTTCTATGATCGTCTTGCCGGGCGTTAAAACCGCAGCAAGCATAATGTTGATTGTCGCTCCGACCGAAACCTTATCCATGTAGATCCTGGTTCCGGAAAGTTCTGCTTCCGTTCCGTCCACCACGATGTCGGACGCCGTTATCTTAACAGAAGCGCCGAGAGCCTCGAAGCCCTTCTCGTGCATATCAAGTCCGCGTCCGCCGATATTGCAGCCTCCGGGAAGAGGCACGACTGCCTGTCTGTATCTTCCAAGCAGTGCTCCGGCAAAATAGTAGGAAGCACGGATTTTCTTAATGTTAGGGTTTTTGACCTCGTATTTATCGATGGCGGAAGTGTTGATCCTTAATGTATTATCATCAAGATATTCTACACTGGATCCGAGCTTTTCAAGCGTTTCCACCATAATGACGGTGTCATTAACCTTAGGAACATTCTCTAATGTAATTGTCTCATCAGTAAGAATCGTAGCGGCTAAAATCGGCAATGCGGCATTCTTGGCTCCGCTTATATCTACTTCGCCTTTTAAAGCCTCTCCTCCTCTTATTCTGTAAATATTCATTGATAACCTCTTAAACTGCAAACCACGAATTGCATTATATCGTCATTTAAGGATTAATTCAAGTAATTTAACGGATTGACGGGTGTACCGTTAAGTATGATCTCGAAATGTAAGTGCGGTCCCGTGGAAATACCGGTATTTCCGGAAAGCGCTATCTTCTGGCCCTGTGAAACCGACTGTCCGGGTGATACGAGAACCTTGCTGAGGTGCGCATATCTGGTCTTCGAACCGTCAGGATGATTAATAAGAACCATGTAACCGTAACCGCCGCTCCATCCTGCTGCAGCAACCGTACCGCCGGAGCTGGCCATAACCGTACTTCCGATAGGAATGGCAAAGTCAACACCCTGATGATATGTCGATCCTCTTCCTCCGGGAGATTTACGGGGTCCGAATCCGCTCGATAATGAACCGCCGGATATGGGTTTGATATATGTGGGAGGAACTTTGGTACCTCTTTCAACCACTTTTGCAACGGCCTCAAGAAGTATCTCTTCCTTGACTATATTTCTGTTTATTGCATTATCGTTTTTGTAAGTTACATCGCTTACCACTTTTCTGAAGCCGGCCGATGGCTCCGTAACGGTAACCTGTTTGGTCGTGTACCAGTCATCGTTGTCAATGTATATTATGTCGGCCTCATAACTTTCCTCGACAATCTCTCTTCTCGTCCAGAGCACCGATAATTCAGGCTCGGGAACGGTTATGATAAGGCTCTGTCCGGCACGGATCGTCGAATTGATGTCTTTTAAGTATTCGCTGTTTAATTCAACCAGTTCGTCCATCGAAATTCCGACTTTGTTTGAAATGGCAGAAAGAGTATCTCCGGGCTGAACATCGTAAATCTGCTGGATTTCCTGCATTTCCGTAAGAATTGACAAAGCAGTGTCGACATCGACTATTTCGCTTCGCGGAATATAGGTTTCAACCACTTCAACTTCTTCCGAAAAACCGATGTTTGTGATTCCCTGTGTAATATCCCTGAAATCAAGATATTCAATAAGTTCGGATTCGCTGACGTCCTTTCCGAAAACATTCTCCGCTCCCGCTTCGAAGGTGACATCATCAAACTCGACATCTCTTCTGATAAGTCTTGCAGTAAGCGTGGACATGATCCTGTCCTGATTTATTTCCGTTTTTACTTCGTATTCGTTGTCTTCGTCATATTTGTCGATCGCCTTTGTAAGCAGTTCATCGACATCTTCGGCACTTTCAAGGTTAACGGTCGTATTGTTCACCTTGACCATGTAGGCTCTCGTCATCGTCTCTTTCTGATGAGCGGTAAGAGTTCTTTTGATCTTTGCAAAAACATCTTCCGGATTGTCAACCTGCTTGTATATGGATTCTTCACCAATTATCTCTTCGTGAAGATCTTCTATCATATAGAGGTTGCTGTGACCTTTCGCAAGTTCCATTCTCGCTTCGTTTATAAGCTTCTGAGCTTCCTCGACGCTTTCCGCGGTACCTATCTCCTCACCGAACAGCCAGATGGTAAAAAGGTTCTTTCCTTCTGAAGAATAACGTGTAAAATTGGGTAACAAAAACAAGCCTAAAACGAAAACGGTTAGGCTTGTGATCATAACTGTAGCTCTGATACGTTTATATTGATGCGTTAAAATTCTCATATTTCAATCGATAATGCCGGACGTATCTGCGTTTTTAAGATAAAACGCTCGAAGTCGCCTGATATTGGCAAAGCCTTCGGGTTAATTACTTAAAATAGAACATTGCAAGCAATGTAAGAACAAGATTTAATGCTCCGACTATTATCGCAACGATTACCGCAATCTTCGTTGATTTAAGCTTTGCATAGAGTTCTCTGTTATGCTTTGTAAGGCCTTCGGTCTGGCTCTTGAACTCGTCTACGACCACAGCCTGAACATTACGGTAAACCTTGACATTCTCCTTGTGCACGAAGTCGTCTGACTGTTTGAACATTTCCTGTAAAGCCTTCTTCTCTTCCTCTTCTCTCAGCTGACGTGCTTCTTCTTTTTGCTGCTCTTCAAGAAGTCTTCTTTCTTCTTCCTCTTTCTTGAGCATTTCCTCTTCCTCGCTGGGACGGTTGATCGTCTCAATACCGGAACGGATATATTCCAAATGATCTGCTATTTCTCTGTTTTCTCTTCTGATAGCAAGAAGTGCGTTATCGACACTTGTCTTAACGCTTGTTTTAAGTTCGTCGTTTGAATTTTTAAGTTCAACCGTTGTATTCTTGATCTCGTCGCTTGAGGATAAAATTCCCTCAAGTGATGTATTCATTGTCTCTGCGGTGTTCTTGACTTCAGCTGCGCTTTCCTTAAGATCGTCTGCCGAACTTCTCACAAGATCCGAAGCATATCTCATGTCATCTGCAGAATTCTTGAAGTCTTCTGCGATCTGCTTTACTTCAGCTACGGAACCCGAAACCTCCATTGTGGACTGTTTCATCTCGTCTACAGGTACCATAAGAGTGTTATTGACCGACTCGTTCAATGCCGATCCGACATTCGAATCGAATTTGTTCAAAGCCTCTTCAATAGCTGTAATGATCTCTGATGAGAGCTGTTTGGAAACCTCGGAATTCTCGCTTTCATCGCCATCTGCATGGCTAACCTGAACCTTATTGATGGACTCATCAACAAGTGCGTTGATTTTATCTGTAAGCTCAGAATTCTTGTAATTGAGTTTGCGCATATCCTGAAGAATAGCCTCATACTGAGCAACCTGTTCCTGAAGACGACGCATTTCATTGGCTTCTGCCTGGGCATTTGCCTTGATCATTTCCTGAGCGCTTAATTTCTGTGCAAGTTTATCTGTAAAATTATCCATGGATAAAACTCCTTAACCCCTTAATTTAGTAAACCCAAATCACATCATTTCAATTCTAACATTATTCTAACGATTTGACAACTTTCAAGGACAAATAAATCTTTTAAAAAAATATAAAAATTTAAAAATAGTTCATACTTTTTTCACAGTTGGCATATATACTCTAAATAAATCATTTATTCATTGCCTGACGATTTATTCGTCGGCACTCCTCATTTTTAGTATTTTTAATACTTTTTATTCATTTTCTCCTAAGAAAGACCCTTTTCCCCGGGTCTTTCTTACTTTTTACGGATAAATAAAAAAAGAACCGATCTTTCAACCGGTTCTTTACTGATATTTTTATCCGACAATGTTATTTTCTGCCCGCTTTCATTAAATGCTTGTTCTCATACATTCTGTCATCGGCTTTCTTGAAAAGAGTTTCGATATCATCATTGTCTATTTCGTCATAATCGGCCATTCCGCAAGCGACGGAAATTCTTTCCATCGGAGAAATATCCTCTTTGCTCAGTCTGTCGATCTCTTTCTTGAATTCATCAAGAAGTTCATACCTTTTCTCATAGTCTGAATTCTTTACTATGGCAACAAATTCATCGCCGCCGATCCTGAATACCGGACTGTGTTTAAATGTATTGCAGATAAGCACGCTGGAATTCTTGATATAACTGTCTCCCGCGCTGTGTCCGAGTTCATCATTGACTTTCTTCAGATCATTGAGGTCGAACATTACCGCAGCAAATCTGATCTCATCCTTCGCAAGAACATGATTCTTAAGAAGGTTCTTGGCATTCTCAAAAGCCGTTCTGTTCTTAAGAGACGTAAGCGCATCAGTCTGCATGAGTTCACTTAATTTGTCATTTAACGCCGTCAGTCTGATATTGGTCTTGTAATATGTCAGCGACTGGATCATACAGCTTTCATAATTTTCAAAAATCCAGTCTCTGATGCTCGTATCTTTTTTGACCATTATGAAAT
The DNA here is from genome assembly GCA_024684055.1 of Lachnospiraceae bacterium. Taxonomy (GTDB): domain Bacteria; phylum Bacillota; class Clostridia; order Lachnospirales; family Lachnospiraceae; genus UBA3766. The sequence goes on from JAIKXN010000264.1 coordinate 12,924, forward strand.
AACCGACAACAAAAGACTCTACGTAAAGAGGCATGACAAAATATATTGTATTCGGTCCTTTCCCGTCATATTCGGGGATCAAATCTCTTTTGTTAACATGATAAGCATCCAAAGGCGTACCGTCTTTCTTTGCAAGAACGACCTGCATCTTCTCCGAATAAGTGTATTTCGGAAGTACTTCCGGTTCCTCATAGGCCAGTCTTTCAAGCGAAGGGTCCAGCATCAGATAGAAAGATCTCACTTCCTCATTCGTGGTATTGTATATCGCTTTCTGAAGTTTCTGCGGAAGAGTCGAAAATCTGCTGGATTCCTGGAAAGCACTTCGTATGGTATATATAACACCTGATCTGTTACTTTCATCATATTCTTTGCCAATGATCGAATGACAGAAACTCTTTCTTTGTTCGTCGTCATGTCTCGGATTTATGCAGCCACAGCTTTCGCCTGCTTCAAAGCTGCTCTTGATCCACTGAACTTCAGGAACACTTCCGCCTTTTAATACGGTATTGATCGATCTCGCACAAACTTCTCCCATTTCGTCAAAGCGCTGATTGATCGTTGCGATTGAAGGGTAGTAAGTTCTTCCCGAATAAACATAATCAAAACCCGTAACAGCGACATCGCCCGGACAGGAATAACCCAGACGTTCCACACCCATGTCGGCGGCAATAGCCAGAATGTCATTTGCACAGATAAATGCGTCCGGCAGATCCTCCTTCTCGGTAAAGTTCTTCAATATAAATTCCATTGCTTTTCGAACTTCCCAGTCCGTATAGCAAACGTCTTTCTCGCCGAAAGGAAGTCCTTTTTCTTTCATGAAAGACGAAACCGCTTCGAGTCTCGCGTTGGAATCATCATTTTCTTTGGATCCCGCAAGAAAGACAACCTTTCTCACATTATGCTCATTATAAAGATGCTCGCACATGCTTTTCATCGCTTCTTCATTGTTTATGAGCATACCATAAAAGCCGGGATGCGTATCTCCGACACAGAACGTAGGAATTCCGGCTTTTTCACAATTTTCGTATATTTGCTGTCTCGCTTCGTTGGAATTAAGTCCCTGCGAAAAAACCACAGCAGCTGAATATTCTTCAAAAACAGGAAGCGAATGAATTGATAATTCACTTAAATTCGATATTTCACTTTTTCCGTAAGAATTTGCGGCAAGAAAAACAAAAGTATCATACTCATCCTTCTTGAGTTTTCTTTCAAAACCGGCAAGAAACGTGGATACTATGTCTGAATTCCATGTGTTCGCAAATACGGCGATCTTTTTTTTCATGAAACCTCCGCTAAGATGTCAGCTCTCTGTTACCTGTTATCAAAATATCCCAAATACTCGACTTTTAAATCGGAGTTCGGGAATAAATATTCATATAACTCCACAAAATAATCATCCGTCATACTGGCCATAAAGTCAACAACCATTTCCTCAAAACTCTCATCCCGATAATTGTTGATCCTTCTGTACGGACGAGTGATATTTTCTATGTATTCAAGATGATGTTTATAAAAGATACTGTTTTTATCTCCCGAATATGCCTGTTTTAAAAGTTCTTCATACAAAGCATCAAACATCGGATAAATCTTTTCATTATAAACTTTCTCTATTTCATCGGTCTTGTAAATGTTGCGGTAATTTTCTTTTTTGGCAAGAGAAAAAGCCTCGAAATAATCATCATCCATTCTGATATAATCCTTACCGTAACTGTTCTCGATAATATTAACCGTCATGTTGTTGATTATCTCGGCGTTCGTTGAACCGATTATTTTTCCGTCAAAAATGTCATGTGATTCTATCATACCGAGTTTAACGGCATCCTGCCTGTCTTTGCCAAGATAAGCGATAATGTCCGATACCCTCACAACACACCCTTCGAGTGTGGAAGGAATGAGTTTTTTGATGTATGAAGAATCATCATAGCTTCTCTTCATTTTATCGTCAAAAATTGCAAAATCATTATAGGGAACGGGCCGATATTCTTTACATTCGAGTTCGCCGTTATGACAGATAATGCCATCAAGTGTCTGAAGGCTTAAGTTCAGAGGAAATATCGTCGAAAGAACTCTCGCCGAATGAATATTGTGATTAAAATATTTTCCGGTCCTTTCATGAAGTATTTCGCTTAACTTGAATTCACCGGCATGACCGAAAGGCGTGTGACCTATGTCATGACCGAGAGCCATTGCTTCTATCAGATCGCAGTTTAAATTAAGAACGCTTCCTATGTTTCTGGCTATTCTCGATACAAACTGCACATGTGTCGCTCTTCTTGATACATCATCGTTTTTGCACAAAGAAAAAACCTGCGTTTTATCCATATATCTCGCATAATACGGACAATGCATTATCTTTTCGACATCCCTGACAAATGCAGGTCTCCAGATATTTGCAATATCGTGATCGTTCTCTCTTCTTACCACATTCTCATCCTTGAATGCGTAAGGGTTCACCCTGTTCGAAGCTCTGTCTTCACGGATTCTTTCCTGTAGTTCTTTGCTTAAGCAGTTGTACTGCGCCATCGCGTTCCCCCTGATAATCATTCTTTCGAATCTTTTTCAAGATTCTCTCTTGCAACCGCCAACATAAGTTTTATTCTGTTTTCCTGGTTAACCTTTGTTGCACCGGGATCGTATTCGATATCAACCGAATTGATCTTCGGATTGACTCTTCTTACCTTGTTTAACATTCCCTTCACAGCCACGTGGCAGGGAAGACATCCGAAAGGCTGAACGCAGATGATGTTTTCATACCCATGTTCCGCCAGTTCAAGCATTTCGGCTGCAAGATACCAGCCTTCGCCCATGCTGTTAACCGTATCGACGATTCCTTCTGCACGTTTCTTAAGATCGTTGACTCTCTCGGGTGCGGTAAACTGCGGCCATTTTTCTATTCCGCCGATAAGAAGATCCTCAATGAAGAAATAGTATTTCATTACGATTTCCATGATGATCCTCTTCCATAATTTGCCACCGTACGCACGAAGATCCTCGAGTGCGCCGTTTGTTTTGTATGCGCCGAATCCGAGTACCGTGGGAATGAGATATTCGCAGTCCTGTTCGGTTAAAAATTCTTCAAGGTGGTTGTTTCCGGGTACCGAATATTTAAGATAAAGTTCTCCGACAACCGCAACTTTAACCTTGGGAACTTTTTTGATCTCTATTTCGGAGAAAGTACGACAGATCTCATCTACCGTTTTTCTCATGCTCTTAACGGAATAGCCCTTTGCTTTCGAGAAACGTACTCCAAGTTTTTCGATCCATTCGTCAAGAAGTCTGTCCGTTTCGCCTTTGTTTACTTCATAAGGTCTTACCTGATTTGATACAAGATTAAGAGCATCTCCGTAAACAAGCGCTGCTGCCGCCGACAAAAGCGTTACCGGCGAGAGAAAGATTCCGGGAGCATATTCCATATTCCAGGTATTCGCTGAAATAAAAGGAACATTGGGATATCCCGCTCTCTCGAAGGCTTTTCTCATAAGGTTGATATAGTTCGAGTCCCTGCATCCGCCGCCTGACTGTGTAATGATCATAGCAACCTTGTCGGGCTCGTATCTGCCGCTTTCCATAGTCGCAAGCATCTGTCCCGTAATAAGCGAGCAGGGATAACAGATGTCGTTATGAACGTATTTCAAACCTTTCTGAATAACATCGGTTCCCTCGTTTTCCATAAGCTCAACTTTGTATCCGACCCTTTGAAAAACGGGTTTTAAAAGTCTGAAATGAATCGGGGCCATCATGGGAGAAAGAATGGTATAATCCTTCTTCATTTTCTTCGTAAACATTATCTTTTTGACAAAATGAGGGCTTGAATCTTTTTTGCTCATTATTCTCCCTCCCTTCCCGATTCGATCGCGGCCATAAGACTTCTTAACCTTATCTTAACCGCACCGAGGTTGGTTACTTCGTCAATTTTAATCTGTGTATAGAGTTTGCCCCTGCATTCGAGTATTTCTCTCGCTTCATCCGTTGTAAGGGCATCCAGGCCGCAGCCGAAGGATACCAGATGAACCAGGAAGAAATCATCGTTGTCGGCAACGTATTTTGCTGCCGAGAAAAGTCTTTGATGGAATGTCCACTGGGCAATGATATTTGTATCGAATCTGTTAACCTTATAAGCAACGCAGTCCTCGCTGACAACAGCAAAGCCGAGTCCCGCGATAAGCTTGTGAATACCGTGGTTGATCTCGGGATCAGCATGATAAGGTCTGCCTGCAAGAAGGATAACCTTTTTGTTTTCGTTAAGAGCCCTTTTTATTATCTCGTCACCCTTTGCCCTTACTTTGGAAACATAATGGGAATACTCGGCATAAGCCGAAGCACAGGCTCTCTTGATCTCGGATTTTTCGAAAGTCACACCGAGCCTCTTTTCGAGTATGGCTTTGATCTTACCCGGGAATGCACTCTTTACATGAGGACCCACATAATCGTGAATATATGTGATGTTTCCGAAATTAACGGTATTGGCAGCTATTACTTCGGGGTAGCCCGATATAACGGCGCAGTTGTAATTCAATCTTCCTTTGTGTTCATCAAAATGATATGTCATTCCGGGATAAAAGATTATATCCACACCCATCTCGATCAGTTTCTGAATATGTCCGTGCATCATTTTCGCAGGGAAGCATACCGTATCGGAGGGAATCGTTCCCTGGCCTTTAAGATACATTGCCCTGTTTGAAAATCCGGATATCTTTACGGTATAGCCGAGTTCTTTAAAGAATGCGTACCAGAAAGGAAGCATCTCATACATATTCATCGCAAGCGGAATACCGATCGTTTTGTTTCTGTCCGCTTTATCGGACACCTTCGCTTTAACGAGAGGCACATCCGTCACGGTATTATCGGCTGCATCCGCATCGGTCTTTTCATCCTCGGGATCAAAGTCATCGGAATATCTCTTAAGAAGCGAGAGCTTGTATTCGTAGATATTCAGTGAATCGTCCTGAGCTTTCTTTGTGACGGGTTTTTCGCATCTGTTGCCGCCGATGAATTTTCTTCCTCCGCTGAATGTATTAACTGTTAACTGGCAGTGATTGTTACATCCTCCGCAGGTAATGCTTTTAACATCATATGAAAACTTTTCGAGTTCTTCTTTGGAAATAATGCCTTCATAATCGGGAGACGAAGATCCTTTTTTCTTTCTGAAAAGTTCCTTTGCGTACAAAGCGGCACCGTAAGCGCCCATCATTCCCGCAATGTCAGGTCTTATTACATTTACGCCCATTTCTTTTTCAAACGCGCGAAGAACGGCATTGTTAAGGAATGTTCCGCCCTGAACGACAATACGTTTTCCGAGTTCGTCAGCCGAATGAACACGGATAACTTTATAAAGAGCATTTTTGATAACGCTTATCGAAAGGCCTGCGGAAATGTTTTCCACGGTAACGCCTTCCTTCTGCGCCTGCTTGACCGAAGAGTTCATGAATACGGTACATCTTGAACCGAGGTCCACGGGATTGTCGCCGAATAGTCCGAGTTTTGCAAACTCTTCTATGCCGTATCCCATCGAACTAGCAAAAGTCTGAAGGAAAGAGCCGCATCCCGAAGAACATGCTTCGTTCAGGAAAATATTGTCTATTGCTCCGTTTCTTATCTTGAAACATTTCATGTCCTGTCCGCCGATGTCGATGATAAACTCAACATCCGGAAGGAAATATTTGGCCGCCGTAAAATGTGCCACGGTCTCAACAACACCGTATTCCACGTTAAGCGCAGCCTTTATCATATCCTCGCCGTAACCCGTAACCGCACTTGAAGCGATACGTACTTTGGGATATTTTGCATACATTTCTTTTAAGGACTCAACCACAACATCGATGGGTTTGCCCTGGTTTGATTCATATCTCGAATAAAGGATTTCACCCTTCTCGTTGGTAAGAATTACTTTAAGCGTTGTGGAACCCGAATCTATTCCGAGGAAAGCATCTCCTTCATAGGGTGTACCTTCGATTCTTTCCACCCTGTCTTTTGCATGTCTTTCGATAAATTCGTTATACTCTTCTTCATTCTTAAAAAGAGGTTCGATCGAGGAAACTCTTATCGAATCTTTTGAATTAACGATTATGTCAAGAGCCCTGCTTAAATCCACGGGTTCATTTGCATAAAATGCCGCGCCCATGGCAACAAAAAGAAGGGAATCGTCAGGACAGATTCCAGTGCATTTCAAAGCTTTGTCAAAAGCAAGGCGAAGCTGCGACATGAAAGTCAGCGGTCCGCCCAGATATACGATTTTGCCTTCAATGGGATGTCCCTGTGCAAGGCCTGTTATGGTCTGATTGACGATAGCGTGATAGATGCTGGCCGAAATGTCTTCTTTTCTGGCACCCTGATTAAGAAGAGGCTGAATATCCGTTTTTGCAAATACGCCGCAGCGTGATGCGATCGGATAGATCTTCTCGGCTTTCTCTGCCAGTTCATTCATTTCGTCAGCGCTCACTCTCATAAGAGAAGCCATCTGATCTGCGAACGCACCCGTACCGCCGGCACACGTTCCGTTCATTCTGACTTCGAGATTTCCCTTAAGGAAAAGGATCTTGGCATCTTCACCGCCAAGCTCGATAACGACATCCGTATCGGGAAGAAGTCTCGATATGGCAACCTTTGTGGCATAAACTTCCTGTACGAAAGGAATACCCGCCTTTTCGGCAAGTCCCATTCCCGCAGAGCCGGATATGGCGCATACAACAGGTTCCTTAATGTCGAATTTGTCTATGAGACCTTTGATCACTTCCTGTGTCTTCTCGGTGATCAAAGTAAAATGTCTTTCGTAACTTTTATGTATTAATTTTCCGTTATCATCGAACACAACCGACTTGATGGTCGTGGATCCGATGTCTATACCGATTTTCACAAAAATAAACCAACCTTTATATTACTTTTTGTCTGTTCTGAACCGGATCACATGAAGCGCTTGAAATATTTAAAGTAATTGAATCCGAGTTTGGACCATTTGAATCCGAGCGACTGAAGCACACCGACGGTGTAATCGTTCTTCACGGGAATGTTTCTCGAATTCGAAGCGATCGAACTGTAGAAAGAAAGCACCGCAACGTCCTTGTCCTGAATTCTCTGTCTGATAAGCTTGTCGAATGTTTCCCTGGGAACTCTCTTTGCGCTGAATAAAAGTTTATTTGACAGTTTCTCGATTGTGAAAAGATGAGGATTGTACAAATGGTAAATATTATTTATTCTGTTGTGAAGCACCAGTTTGACATATGCTCTGGCACATTCGTCAACCGCAGTGAAATCCATGGGGAATTCAGCAATTTCCGAGCTGTAAAGTCCTGCCTTGAAAAGGCCTCTCGCTCTTCCCAAAAATCCGTTGTCTTCAGCATTCTTCTGGAACATTCCGTCCGACATTCTCCATGTCAGATTTCCTATTCTGTAAATGTTTGCCTTAAGACCTTCTTTTCTCGCAAGAAGAACGGCCTCTTCAGCCTTGTATTTGGAATGAATGTATACGTTCTGGACGTAATTCTGTCCGATATCAAGCACAAATTCATCAAAAACCCTGTCAGTGACCGGAATCGAAACCGTACCCACGCCGTTAACGGACGCAGTGGAAGTATAATGCAGCACCGCTCTCGCATCCCTGCAGAAATTGATCACGTTCTGGGTACCCCATACATTTGTTTTTTCGAAGTCTTCGTAATGACCGGCATGATGAACGTTTGCAGCCGTATGGATTACGGTATCGACCTTTCTGACAAGTATGGAATACTCCACGTCATTAAGACCGAAGTGAGGTGCTTCGATATCTCCCTTAACAACTTTGTAATTAAAATATTTATATTCCTTCGGGAAGTATCTTCCCAGAGTCTGACGAAGTCTTTCCTCGTTTCTTACAAGGCATACAACCTTGACTTTGCTCCTTAAAAGTTCGCGAAGGATATGCGCGCCGAGGAAACCTGTTGCCCCCGTAAGGAAAACGCATTTATGAGGATTTTTGTATAAAACATTTGAGTTGGTAAGGATGATCGAGTTGACATCCACTTTGTTCTCTTCTTCAATAAACTCACTGCTTCCGGCCATATATGCGGCAAGAGATTCAACAGTGGGATATTCATAAATATCCTGTGCATTCACACCGAGGATTGCGGCAAGTTCAAGCGCTGAAAGAGAATCTCCTCCGAGTTCGAAGAAGTCATCATAAATACCGACTCTTTTTGAAAGAATCTGCTCAAAACCGTTAACTAGTTTTTCCTGAGTGGGATTTGAAGGAGGCTCATATTTAACTTCGTTTTTCTGAAGCTGAGTCTTGATCATTTCCATAAGTTCGTGACGCTTGATCTTAAGTGTCGTGGTCTTGGGGAAATCTCTGCTCGTAAAACTTATAAACGTAATTTTCTTATAGGGAGGAAGCGTTTCGTTAAGTTTCTTTATTGCGCTTTCAATAGCCTTTTTCTTGTCTTTGTCGCCGGGATTCAAAGGAAGGATCAGAGTGCAGAGTCTGCCTTTGTCGCTGTAAACAAATACATCTTTAACGCCTTCGATGGCTGCTATTTTCTCTTCAAGTTCTTCAGGATAAATATTCTTTCCGTTATCAAGAATGATGATGTTCTTGCATCTTCCGGTAAGGAAAAGATATCCTTCATCATCAAGATAACCGAGGTCGCCCGTATGAAACCAGCCGTCTTCTATCGCTTCTTTTGTCGCTTCTTCATCCTTGTAATATCCGAGCATTACAGAGGGACCTTTTACAAGGACTTCTCCGTTTACGGTCTTAACGTCCATATAGTAAGGTTTGCCTACGGAACCGACCTTGTTGTTGCCCGGGTTGTTTGCCACTACCAGAGGAGCACATTCGGTAAGTCCGTATCCCTGAAATACATTGATTCCGAATTCAGCAAAACATTCACAGATTTCAGGTCTTAAAGCAGCGCCGCCGACTACTACGTTGTAGAGTCTTCCGCCGAATTTATCCAGGATCTGTTTGTAAACGGAACGGCGCACATCCATTCCGACAACGCCCGCAGCTTTGATAAGCTTCTTTCCGGCATTCATCTTCCTGGCTGTTTTCGAATCGCTTGTGGCGTCCTTTATTTTCTTGTACAAAGCTTCCGCAATCGCGGGAACGATAAGCATCACGGAAGGTTTGAATGTATTGATGTTAGCCGCGATATTCTCCAGCTTGTCATTGATGCATATGGTCGCACCGTAGCAGAGAATACCGAGGTTATCTACAGTCAGTTCGAATGTATGATGAATCGGAAGAACGCTTAATGCGATCTTCGGTCCCGGGAAATTTGAAGCAAAATCGAGTCTGTGAATCTCGCGGATATTGCTTATGATATTCGTCTGAGAAAGCATTACGCCCTTGCTTACGCCGGTGGTTCCCGAAGTAAAGAGAATCTCGGCAAGCGAAGCCGGATCGGTTTCGGGCATTTCGATCTCTTCTGTCTTAAGGAACGAAGAAAACTCTTCGCTTAACATTAAGTGAACATTCTTAACGCGATCGATCTTTTCTTCTGCATTTTTTGCTATGCTTTCGAACTCTTCATCGTAAAGCACAACATCGACATCTCCCTTTTCAAGAAGGAAAAGCATCTCTTTTTCAAGAAGCATTTTATCTATGGGAACAGCGACATTGGAACTTATGATGATCGCAAGAAAAGAAACGACCCACTCATAACTGGTTGAACCGATTATGGCTATATGCTTGGAAGTATAGCCTCTTTTGACAAAAGCAGAAGCAAGGCCGAAAACATCATTTCTTAAATCGGTATATGTTCTGTCCTCTATCGTTCCTTCGCGGAAAAAACGGTATGCCGTATTATCAGTATACCTTTTCCCGATCTCTTTTACATATTCTTTTATAGTAACAAAATCGTCAGTCATCTGTTTACCGCTTTCGCTTCGGATAAATCTTCACCTTTATCCGGAAATTTTTTTTAAGAAAGCTCCCTCTTCGGATAAATCAGTCAAGATTGAAAACCCTTGCGAAGTTGTCATACAGGATCATCTGTCTGACTTCATCGGAAAGGTTAAGTTTCATAAATCTGTCCTCAAATTCCTTCTTCGGATTCCACATCGGAAAATCGGTTCCGAAAAAGAATCTGTCCGGTCCGAAATGATCGATGAAACGTTCCGCAGTCTTGTTGTCGATCATGAAAAGTGAACTGCTCGTATCATAGTAAACGTTATCAAGTCTGGGATTGTGGATCGAATCCTGCCATCTTCTGTATCCGCCGAAATGTGCGCCGATAACGGTCATTTTGGGGAAATCCTTCGCAACTTTTACCATTTTTTCGGGTGCGGAATAATCGTATCTGTCATCGCCCATATGGAGTAAAAGTGCAAGTCCCTCTTCTTCCATGGCTTCGTAGATCGGATACTGCTTCGGATCGTCAATGTCTATCTGCTGCATGTCATGATGGAATTTAACGCCGAGCATTCCCATTTTTTTGACACGCTTAATCTCTTCCTTAAAATCTTCCATGTCTCTGTGCATCGCTGCAAAGCCGATAAGTTCGGGATGTTCCTGCATCTGAGCATGAATGAAATCGTTGATGCTCACTACCTGCTTGGGCGAGAGTGCCGAAGAGCATACAAGAACTCTTTCGCTTCCGAGTTCTCTTTCACCTTTTAAAAGGCTTTCTATCGAGGCATCCGAGCTCATCGGAATTCCGTAAAAATCTCCTATCGATTCAGAAGCCTTTACGGCTATCTTTGTAGGAAAAATATGCGCATGCGCATCTATTATTCTCATTGTTTTTCTCCCTGTAATTAATTATGCGGTTTCGTTTTCTTCTTCGTTCGCTGCTTCTTCCTTTTTTTCTTCAACCGCTTTCTTTTTTCCGAAAAGAAGATCGAAATCTTTTTCCTTGTATACGAAAAAGATTGAGAAAATCATCATTGCAAATCCTACGGTAATAAAGCTGTCCGCGATATTAAACACAGGAAAATCGATAATTTCGACATATATCATGTCTACAACGTATCCGTGGAAAAGCTGTCCTCTGAAAATCCTGTCGATAAGGTTTCCTATCGCTCCTCCCGTTAAAAGAAGGACGCAGATCCTTGCGAGGATAAACTTTTTTTCAAAAGGCAGGCGGTAATAGATCATCATGAGGAAAGCTATTACAATGGGTGTGATTATTATGAAAATAATCTGTTTGTTCTGAAGCATTCCCCATGCCATGCCTTCGTTTTTAACGAAATAAATTCTTAATATTTTATCTATGATATAAAATCCGTCCGTACCCTCAACATACTTTAACGTAAGCAGTTTCGTCCACTGGTCGAGTGCAACCATGACGATTATGGATACGATCGGAATTATATATCTTTTCAGTACCTTGTTCATTACACTTCCCTTCAGGTAAGACTAAAGAATGTTAACACCGTTTTCTCCGGCAATTTCATAAACTTCATCGGGCCATATCGAAGACTGAACTTCTCCGATGTGTGCACGCTGTAAGAAAAACATGCAGATTCTCGACTGTCCGATACCGCCGCCGATGGTATAGGGAAGTTTCTTCTCAAGAACAGCCTTCTGGAAAGGAAGTTCTTTTCTTTCTTCACAGTTTTTCTTCTTTAACTGATATTCAAGAGAATTCTCGTCAACTCTTATACCCATTGAGGAAATCTCGAAAGAACATCCGAGAATGGGATAATATACAAGAATATCGCCGTTTAATTTCCAGTCATCATAGTCCGGAGCACGGCCGTCGTGAGGTTCGCCGGAAGCTAAATCGTCACCGATCTGCATAAGAAATACGGCACCTTTTTCCTTTGTTATAAGATTTTCTCTTTCCTTCGGAGTTTTGTCGGGATAGAGGTTTTCAAGTTCCTGTGTTGTGATAAAAGAAATCTCATCCGGAAGGAAAGGATCCATGAAATGATATTTGCCGCAGACATAATACTCTGTCTGTTTGATGGCCATGTAAATCCTGAATACCGTCTCTTTTAAAGTATCGATATTACGATCTTCCTTATCTATTATCTTTTCCCAGTCCCACTGGTCAACGTAGATGGAATGGAGGTTGTCGGTATCCTCATCTCTTCTGATGGCGGTCATATCCGTATATAAACCTTCGCCCTTTTTGAAACCGTATTTCTGAAGTGCCATTCTTTTCCATTTTGCGAGAGAATGAACGATCTCAACCTGAGCGTCATCATGCTCCTTGATCCCGAAAGAAACAGGTCTTTCAACACCGTTTAAGTTATCGTTAAGACCGGATGAAGGCCATACGAAAAGCGGTGCGGACACACGTGTAAGTCCGAGTGCGTCGGAAAGAGCTCTTTCGAAATAGTCTTTAACTTCCTTTATAGCCACCTCAGTTTCCTTGATATTCTGAGGAGATCTGTATCCTTTGGGTATTATTATATGTTCCATTTTTGCCTCCGTACTGCGTCAGATCGTGCATTTAGTTAACGTTTCGGGTATCGTGCCCGATTGTCACAGATTGTTATATTTTTATCACAAACGTAACTTATATTATATCCCACTTCCCGTTCAAATTCAATAAATTTACTCTAAAACAGGCTTTTCGGGCTCTTCAATGATATATCTCATATCCCTGATAAACTGCTCTGCTTCCTTTAAAAGTTCTTCCTCATCAATCTCGGGAAGACCGCATAATCTGTAAGATATTTCAAATCCCGGAATGGTTCCGTTCACGAATTTGATCCTGCCGTCGCCGGATTTTATGAAATCAACAAGTTTATCGGGATTGACTTTGGCCTTCGGATAAAGATCGACTCTTATCTTTCCGTCGCTTCCACTTATGGCCGTTACATATTCGTTTCTTGCCTCGCTCTTTAAAAGTGCGAGTCTTAAAAGAAATTCGGCTTCTCTCGGAACTTTGCCGAATCTGTCGGTGAGTTCCTCAAACATTTCGTCATAATCCACTTTTCCGCTGATGGAAGCTATTCTTCTGTACATGAGAAGTTTTTCGTTTTCGTTGATTATGTACTCGGAAGGCATGAAAGCATCGATATTCAGATCGATTCTCGTTTCGTAATTCTCTCTCTTTTCTTCGCCCTTGGCTTCAATGACGGCATCGTTTAACATCTTGCAGTAAAGCTCGTATCCGACTGCTGCCATGTGGCCGGACTGCTTGAATCCGAGAAGATTGCCGGCTCCTCTTATCTCAAGGTCTCTCATGCTTATCTTGAATCCGGAACCGAGATCCGTGAATTCCCTGATGGCTTCAAGTCTCTTTCCGGCTATTTCGGAAACCACTTTATCCTTCTTGTACATAAGGAACGCATATGCGCTTCTGTTGCTTCGGCCGACTCTTCCTCTAAGCTGGTAAAGCTGTGCAAGTCCGAATTTGTCGGCATTGTCGATAATGATGGTATTTACGTTCGGAATATCAAGTCCCGTTTCGATGATCGTGGTCGAAATAAGCACGTCGATCTCGCCTTTGACGAACTCGTACATTATGTCTTCGAGTTCTCTTTCATTCATCTGACCGTGTGCGAATTTAACTCTCGCTTCGGGAACGAGTTTTGAAATCGCTTCCGCTTCAAGGTCGATATCCTTTACCACATTGTGAACGTAGTAAACCTGGCCTTTTCGGGCTATCTCCCTGTTTATCGCTTCTCTTATGAATTCCTCGTTATGCTCTAAAATAAATGTCTGGATCGGAAGTCTGTCGACGGGTGCCTCTTCAAGCAAAGACATATCCCTTATGCCCGTAAGACTCATATGAAGCGTACGCGGGATCGGAGTTGCGGACAGTGTTAAAACATCCACGTCATTTCTTAATTTCTTGATCTTTTCCTTATGTCCGACACCGAATCTCTGCTCCTCATCCACAATGAGAAGTCCGAGATTTTTGATTTCTATGTCTTTTGACAAAAGTCTGTGAGTACCGATAACGATATCCACCTGACCTTCTTTCATTCTTTTTGCGGTGGCACGCTGCTGCGCAGGACTTCTGAATCGGCACATAAGTTCTATCGTGATGGGATAGTCTTTCATACGGTCTTTAAATGTATTAAAGTGCTGTCCCGCAAGAATTGTCGTGGGCACAAGATAAACCACCTGTTTTCCGCCCATTACCGCCTTGAAAGCCGCACGGATCGCGACCTCGGTTTTACCGAATCCGACATCGCCGCAGATAAGTCTGTCCATGACCTTGCCGCTTTCCATATCGTCTTTGACTGCGTTGATCGCATCAAGCTGATCCTTGGTCTCCTCATAGGGAAACATCTCTTCAAACTCTCTCTGCCAAACCGAATCTTTTTCGTAAACATGTCCCTGAAGGGATTGTCTTTTGGCGTATAATTCAACGAGTTCCTTCGCAGTTTCGGCAACTCCGTTTTTAACTTTTTCTTTTGTTACGACCCATTCTTTTCCGCTTAATCTGTTAAGTCTCGGCGATGCCGAATCGGATGACGAATACTTTCCGATGATATCAAAAGAAGTAGCCGGCACGTAAAGATTTTCACCCTTCGCATACTCGACCTTCATGTAGTCTTTTGTGATCTTATCCTGGCTTATCTTTTCAATGCCCCTGTAAATACCGATGCCGTATTCTTCATGAACAACGTAATCTCCGACTTTTAATTCGTTGTAATCGGTAATTTTGCTTCCCGAATACTTTTTGCCCTTTCTTCTCTTTCTTTCCCTTCCGAAAATATCGGAATCCGAAAGCATGGCAAACTTTAAGTTTCTGTATACAAAGCCTTTTTTAAGCGTGCCCGCGAAAGTCATGATCTCTCCGGGTTTTAAAGACCTTTCCCTGTTGTCGCTGTAAAAAGCGGCTATGCCTTCTCTTGTGATGTCATCGGCAATTCTTCTCGCTCTCGTTCTTGAGGCGGAAAGGACCATAACGCGATACCCGTCCCTGTGATAGCTTTCGAGATCTTTTATAAGTTCCCTGATCGCGCCGTTGTAGCTCGGTACACTCACCGCATTAAACCTTACCGTAAGATCGTTTTTGTCATCGCTAGCATCATCGAAAGATGCAAGTTTTACTCTCGGGAAACCGTTAATCTGTTTCTTTATTTTGTCGAATTTTTCAAGAAGCGCAAGCTGCCCGGGAAGCGCATATCCCATTTCGGCTCTGTGAGTGAAACTGTCTTCGAATTCGCTCTCAATGCTTCGAGCTTTAAGTTCTACTTTCTTTGGTTCGTCTATGCAGACCAAAACATTTCTGTCTTCGAAAAGTCTTAAAAGTCCCGTAGCCTTCGGATAAAAATATTTAATGTATCCGTCAAGGTTTACCTTGTTTGCCATTTCGGAAACTCTTAGATCAAGGCTTTCTCTTTCATATTTGATTCTGGCTGCGGCTTCGGTTTTGAAAATGCCTCTTAAATATGCCTCATGTTCTTTTGATTCCCTGAAAATCTTCTTAAGACCGCTCCTTAAAAGGTCGGGATCCATAAGCATTTCGGTAGCGGGATAAAGCGTTACTTCCCTTACCTTTTCGATTGACCTCTGACTTGCGGCATCAAAAAACCTTATCGAATCTATCTCATCTCCCCAGAATTCGATTCTGACGGGGTTGTCCATTGTAAGATCGAAAACGTCAAGAATTCCGCCGTGTACTCTCATCTGACCTTTTTCTTCGACCGTATCCACGCTCTCGTAACCCATGTTTACGAGTTTCTTTTTCAAAGCCTCAAGTTCGCATATTTCCCTTACCCTGAGGT
Organism: Lachnospiraceae bacterium; assembly: GCA_024684055.1. Classification (GTDB taxonomy): domain Bacteria; phylum Bacillota; class Clostridia; order Lachnospirales; family Lachnospiraceae; genus UBA3766. Next base: position 28,533 of record JAIKXN010000264.1, read on the forward strand.
TAACGACATTTTCCCTGAAGATCTCGGGAGGAATGACAGGTGCCATAAGTGCGTCAACCGTCGTAATGACTGTAAGCTTCTCCTTTTCCATGAAGCTTCTGAAGGTTTTCATACGTTCGCTTACAATCTGATTGCCGCAGATATCGGCCTGATAAAAGCAGATGTCCTTGCCTTTGAAATACACGGAATCCTTATCGTACATCCTGCTCTCTTCGAGGATCTCGTCCGCACGGATATCATCGTAGGTAATGATAAAACACACTTCAAAAGAATCACCGAAAGCGTGTGAAAGATGTATCTTCTGGCTCTCCGTGGTATTTGGAACATATATGCCTTTTTTGTTTTTCAATTCCTTGGTCGCTTTGGCGAAATCCGTATTTTCGTAAAGCGGTTCGTAAAACAATTCCATAATTTTATTACTGTATTTCTTTTTCTTCCTTCGTTGCTGCCACTTTCCTGTTATAAATATTCATGGCTTTTTCCACATCGCCCAACATAAGCAGAACAACAGCATCAGCTGCTTTTTCAAAGGATTCCTTCATAAGTTCGGAATCTTCCTTGCTGAAATGTCCGAGCACGTGGTCAGCCAGATCCATTTGGGGAATTTTATCGCCGACACCGATTTTAATTCTTAGGAAAACCTGGGTTCCCAGGTGATTTATGATGCTTTTGATCCCGTTATGTCCGCCTGCCGAACCTTTGTCTCTGATCCTTAACATTCCGACATTAAGCGAAATATCGTCATATACTATTATCATCTCGCTTTCCGGATCCGCCTTGTAATAATCCGTCACGGCTCTTACCGCTTCACCTGAATTATTCATGTAAGTCTGCGGTTTAACGAGTACTACCTTCCGGCCTTCGATATATCCCTTTCCGACAAGGGCCTTATACTCGTTTTCCCTTATGCTTATGTTGTATCTTGAAGCAAGCACGTCGACACAGTTAAAGCCGGCATTGTGCCTTGTATTTTCATATTCTTTTCCGGGATTTCCGAGCCCGACTATTACAAACATTTATAACCTCTTTTCCGCCGTTTTCGCTTTTTACCTGTCTTTTCGTACATTGTATACCACTTATAAAAAACAGCAGTTTTTGTTTCTTTTATCGATTATCACATAAATCAACATTTTATTATAACATGTTTATAAACGGAACGCACCAACGAAATCCATATTCGTGCATGTAACAAAAAATTCATTATATGCCGATAAATCGTGCAGGGATGGCGAAGCCTTACTGCACGCCGCACGAGGCGTGTCCGACGCAGTCTGAAAAATCACACGCCCCGTGCATAAAGAAGAAGAGCAGATGAATTCTCATCTGCTCTTAAAATTATCCTATATATAATCCCCTTACCAAAACCAATGGTTCTATTCTTCCTGCATATTCTCATATGCTTTGAGTACTTCGGACTGGATATAATTTCTTGTTTCAGTCTTAATAGGATGGGCGATGTCTCTGTAACCTTCATCTCCGGCCTTTCTGGACGGCATTGCCGCAAATAAGCCTTTCTCACCCTCGATAATTTTGATGTCGTGTACTACGAACTCATCATCAAGTGTAATGCTGGCTACACCTTTAAGTTTTCCACCATCCGTCATTTTACGTACTCTTACATCTGTGATCTTCATAATTCCCCTCCTCTAAGTTTCAGATTAAATCGAGTATCTGTCATTTTGTTCGATCAGAATCTTTATTTCGCCGTCTCCGACAAAACTTGAATTGGCTCTGATCGTATCTCTGCTTTCCACTATGCAGTTCTCAAGATAAGAATTGTCTCCGATGTAAACGTCGTTGAGAATAATTGAGTTCTTCACCACACAATTGTTTCCGACGAATACATTTTTGAATATCAGCGAATTCTCAACGGTTCCGTTGATAATGCTTCCGCTTGAAACAAGACTGTTCTTTATCTTTGCACCCACATTATATTTTGCGGGAGGCAGATCATCTACTTTCGAATACACATCAGGATATTCCCTGAAGAAGTAATTTCTTACATCATTTTTAAGGAAATCCATGTTGGTTTCGTAATAATCCTCAACGCTCGCTATATTTCTCCAATAGCTGTTGAGCCTGTATCCGAAGATACGCTTCATATTCTTATATCTGATAAGAATGTCTGCTACAAAATCATATCTTCCTTCTTCATTGGCCTTCTCGATAAGTTCAATGAGAAGACGTCTTCTTACGACATAAATACCGCAGGAAACGGTGTTTGATTTTGCAACAATGGGCTTTTCTTCGAATTCTTCGATCCGGTCTTCCTCGTTCATTTTAAGGACACCGTATCTGTCGACATTTTCTCCTTCGGGCATCTCTTTTACAACAACGGTAATGTCTGCCTTTTTGTCGATGTGATATTCAAGAAGCTTGTTGTAATCCATTTTGTAAACACAATCACCCGATGCAATAACTACATAAGGTTCATGGCTCATTTTAAGAAATTCAAGATTCTGATAAATCGCGTCGGCAGTTCCCCTGTACCAGTTGCTGTTCTCACTGGTTTCAACCGGTGTGAAAACATATAATCCGCCCTGTTTTCTACCGAAATCCCACCATTTGGATGAACTTAAATGCTCATTCAAACTTCTGGCATTATACTGAGTCAGTACGGCGACTTTCTGAATATGAGAGTTTGACATGTTGCTTAATGCAAAGTCAATACTTCTGTAGCTTCCGGCAATCGGCATGGCCGAAATCGCACGCTTAAGCGCCAGTTCTCTCATACGGTTCGAATGTCCGCCGGCTAAAATGATACCTATCGCTCTCATATTTCATCACCTGCCTTAATCAATGTCTTGCCGCTTGCCAATGTCATGTCCGTCAGATCTTCCGGTTTGATGTTTCCTGCAACAACTGAGTTCTTGCCTACGCACATTCCGTCCGGAATAACTGATTTCTCACCGATTGTAACAAGTCCGTGATTATAAATATGAGGATCGGTCTCGTTGTCGACTTCGTCCCCAATACCAAGTCTGACATTGTTACCGATATTAACATTCTCGGCTATGATAGCCTTGTAGATCTCACAATTATTTCCGATAGTCGTATCGTTCATAATTATGGAATCACGTATTACGCTACCCTCTCCGATTGTAACCCCGCAACCGATAATAGAATTGTATACTTCCCCACAAATTACAGTTCCTTCTCCGATAAGGCACTTTTCAATGACTGTATTATCCGCTATATACTGAGGCGGAAGCGTATCGGACTTTGTATATATCTTCCAGTACTCTTCATATAAGTTGAATACGGGAACGATATCTATAAGTTCCATGTTTGCTTCCCAGTAAGAATGAAGTGTTCCTACATCCTTCCAGTATCCGTTGTATTCATACGCATACATCGGAGCGTCTTTGGAATGACAGTAAGGAATGATGTGCTTTCCGAAATCCAGGTTAGGCTGGTCCGATTTGGCAACCAGAGCTTCCTTAAGAGTCTTCCAGTTGAAAATGTATATACCCATTGAAGCAAGATTGCTTCTGGGATTTTCCGGCTTTTCTTCAAAGTCGGTTATTTTCCTGTTTTCATCGGTGATTACTATACCGAATCTCTTTGCCTCCTCCAGAGGAACGGGCATTGCAGCGATAGTAACTTCCGAACCGCTCTTTTTGTGGAAATCGAGCATTACCTCGTAATCCATCTTGTAAATATGGTCTCCCGAAAGAATCAGAACATAGTCAGGATTAAAACTTTCCATATAATCAATGTTCTGATAGATCGCATTAGCGGTACCCGTATACCATTCGGTATCCGTACTCTTTTCATACGGAGGAAGAACAGTTACTCCACCGATATTCCTGTCAAGATCCCAGGGAATACCGATTCCGATATGGGTATTGAGCCTTAAAGGCTGATACTGTGTAAGAACACCTACGGTATCCACACCCGAATTGATACAGTTGCTTAGCGGAAAGTCTATGATCCTGTACTTTCCACCGAAAGCAACTGCGGGTTTGGCAACCTTAGCGGTTAATACACCCAGCCTGCTTCCCTGACCGCCTGCGAGCAACATTGCAATCATCTCTTTTTTAATCATGTGATCACCTCTCAAGCTTCTATTTGATTGTCCCCCAACAATACAATTTATTATAACATGCGGTTTGTCCATTTTGTACTAACTGATGAGCGTTTTAACCCGGCAAAACACATTTTTTTCGTCATTATTCTAAATTATGACCATATTTCATTGTTTTTGTTTGTGTATATTGACGAATTTGTCCATTTTTTATTTTTCCCCGATTCTTCATTTTTCACAAAAGGCACTTTGATACTTTCAATTTGTCGTATTGGAAATTATAATAAGTGTTGTCGGAATTCGGTCTTTTGCATATCCGTCTCATCCTCTTTATATATGAAGGGAAACATATTCGCACATATGCCTGTCCGAAACACATTTATATGGAAGTTTTAAGGAGTTTATATGGAAATCGATTTTCAGAAATCGCAGCATGTCTATTTCATGGGAATAGGCGGAATAAGCATGAGCGGTCTTGCAAAGATACTTTTGTCGAGAGGCTTTAAAGTATCCGGCTCGGACAGATCGCCTTCGGAATTAACCGATCAGCTCGAAAAAGACGGCGCAGTTATCCATATCGGGCAGCGAAAGTCAAACATTACCGAAGACATAGACCTGGTCGTTTATACGGCTGCCATTCATCCTGACAACCCCGAATTCATACAGTGTAAAGAACTGAATCTTCCGATGATGAGCAGAGCCGAGTTTCTCGGGCTCCTCATGAAAAACTATTCTCAGTCAATAGCAGTAAGCGGTACGCACGGCAAAACCACAACTTCTTCAATGGCCGGCGAAATCTTAATGGCCAACGCCTGCGACCCTACTTTATCCATAGGCGGAATTCTCCCGAGCATTCAGGGGAACATACGCATCGGTTCTTCCGATTATTTTCTTACGGAAGCATGTGAATATACCAACAGCTTCCTTTCATTTTTCCCGACATTTGGTGTAATACTTAATATAGAAGAAGACCATCTCGACTTTTTCAAGGATATTAGCGAGATCAGAACATCATTCAGACGATTCGGTGCCCTGGTTCCCGAAGACGGATATCTGTTGATCAATTCCGATATAAAAAATTATAAGGAAATAACAGACGGTCTTTCCTGTAAGATATTTACCTTCTCCGACAAGAGCGATTCGGACTACTTCTGTTCGGATTTCAGCATCACAAAAGAAGGATATTCGAAGTTTATCTTCAATACTCCGTCCAAAAACAAGACTGAGGTCCTGCTAAAGGTTCCCGGAAAGCACAACGTGCTCAATGCCGTTGCAGCAATGGCTATTGCCGATTTATTAAATCTGGATTTAACTTTATCTTCGAAGGCTTTGGAGGCTTTTGAGGGTGCAAAAAGAAGATTTGAATACAAGGGTGATCTCAAAGGCGTAAGCGTATTTGACGACTATGCTCACCACCCCACGGAGATCAAAGCCACACTCGAGGCTGCCAAATCCTACCCTCATGAAAACCTCTGGGTTGTATTCCAGCCTCATACATATTCAAGAACAAAAGCTTTCATGGATGAGTTTGCCGAAGCACTTTCGCTTGCGGACAACATAGTTCTTACAGATATATATGCAGCAAGGGAAAACGATAACTTGGGTATCTCATCCGTCGATTTGATGAACAAAATCAAAGCTCTCGGAAAAAACTGCTATCATTTCAGAAATTTTTCCGATATTGAAAATTTTTTATTGGAAAATTGTATCCCCAAAGACATGTTGATAACCATGGGGGCCGGAGATGTGCTTAAAATAGGCGAAAATCTTCTTGGAAGTTAGTTATCAACTTTATCCACATTTTTTTGAAGTATTTGGCTTCAACAAAAATGTGGATTATTTATTTTACATAATAAATTCTGTCACCCTTTATTTCATCGCAAATAACTATCGTTAAACCAATTATGTAAACCTCGGGCAGCGAAGTTTTCCACACTGTCCACATAACGCAAAACCCTTTAAAATAGGGCGTTTGACAATATTTTAACGCTTTACTTTTTCATATTTTCATCATATAATTTTCCTTGCTTAACAAGCTTAACGGGCTTAGGGGGAATTGAATAATGAGTATGATAAAGTTATACGCGGAAGAATGCGATCCGGGTGTCACTTTGATTTCAAATGTATTTATCGATTATTATCTGAAAGACGCCAATGATGCACAGTTAAAAGTTTACATGTATCTGGTCAGACATATAAGCAATCATAAACCGTTCGAAATATCAAATATAGCCGACGAATTTAACCATACCGAAACGGACGTTATCAGATCTTTGAAATACTGGGAGCAGAAACAGGTTATCTCGCTTGAATACGATGCTCGCAACAATATAGTAGGAATCGAGCTTCATAATATAGATGAAGACATGATTAATCAGAAGAACAGACTTCATCTTTTAAAGACAGCTGATTTCAGCAAAGAAAGCGAACTCACCGTCGTTTCCGAAAGAATGACCGTTCCCGAAACGAAGTTCACAGCTTCGGATCTCGTGGAAATGTCAAAAGATTCCGAATGGGTTGCCATAAGAAGCGTGGCTGAATCTTATCTTGAAAGAACTCTTTCAGCCAATGACCTTCAGATTCTTGCTCATATATATAAGGATTTAGGTTTTCAGGCTGCAGCAGTGGACAGTCTTCTCGAAAAATGTCTCACTCAGGGTAAGAAAACAATGCGTTCCATCAAAAAGATTGCCGAGGAAGATTATACTTCAAACAAATTAAATCCTTCCGTCAGCGCCATAATGAACGCTCTCGGAAAAACAGGCGCTCCCAACGGGGACGAACTTGCGATCATAAACAGCTGGCTTGACGAAATGAATCTTGAGCTTATCCTCGAGGGCTGCAAAAAAGCAGCAATGTCCACTTCCGGAAACCGCATCAAATACGCATGCGGCATTTTCAGAAACTGGAAGGAGAAAAACATAAAGACCATTGAAGACATGGCCGGCGCCGAAGAAGCCTTCAGAGCACAGAAAGAAGCTGCGAAGAAACCTGTTGCGGCATGTAAGGCTCCTCAGAGAAGCGTAACCTCTTCCACTGACATGTACAGACAGTACAAAAAGAGCAATTACGATTTTGAAGCAATGGAACGCGAACTGAGAACCAGATAAAAGGAGTTTGTCTTGTCAATCTCAAATGCACAATACGACGCTATCATGAGCGAATATGACCGTCGTCAAATAGATCGTCATCATCTTATAGAAGAAAGAAAAAAAGAAATATACGAAGTTCTTCCCGAATACAGGGAAATCGAAAATCAGATCGCTTCCGAAAGCATTAAGGCAGGCATTGCCGCACTCCAAAACGGCACGCCCGTCGATGACTTAAGGGAACGCATTGAAGAATTAAAGCGTAAAAAGGATTTGCTTTTAACACAGGCAGGATATTCCATTAATTTTTTAAATCCTCCCTATGTATGCCCCTACTGCAAAGATACGGGCTATATAGGAACGGAAGTCTGCCACTGTTTAAGACAGGCCATTCTTGAAAGAACTTATCAGGATCAGAACGCAAACACCCTTAAAAAGGATGAAAACTTCAATACGGTTTCACACGAGTATCACACAGGCGAAGAACTCAGAATGTTTATTCTTGCGGAAACCGCAGCAAGAAATTTTGTTACAAACTTTGAATTTGAAGCCGGCAACATTCTTTTTAAAGGCACCGCCGGCACGGGAAAGACCTTTCTTTCCAACTGTATAGCAAATGAGCTTATTCAGAAAGGATATTCGGTAATATACTTATCTTCCGTCTCACTGTTTGAAAGACTGTCATCGTACATCTTCAGCAAAGACAAATCGGTACTGGACAATCCTTTAAAAGACATATATAATTGCGATTTGTTGGTCATCGATGACTTGGGCAGCGAAATGACCAACCAGTTCGTGTGCTCGGAATTATTCTCTATCGTCAACGAACGATATCTGAGAAAGAAATCAACCGTCATCTCAACCAATCTTGATTATAATGAAATAAGCAACAGATATACCGAACGTACCTTCTCGAGAATCTATTCGTATTACGATGTTTTCGATCTTTCGGGAAACGATGTTCGTGTTTATAAAAAGAGAATAGAAGACAGAAAGTGAGGATTAAGAAATGCCTGAGAAACGTGATGAAATTCGCGATTTAAACTCCATTCCCGTAGGATCGCTCGGACTGATTCCTTTGGAAAGCTGCAAGGAACTCGGAGCCAAAGTTAACGATTATCTCGTAAAATGGAGAAAAGAAAGGGAACATCAGCACAAAGATTCTCTCCCCTTCGACGGCTACGAAAGAGATTCATACATTCTCAAATCAAAAACTCCGAGATTCGGTACCGGCGAAGCGAAGGGCGTAATCGAAGAATCCATAAGAGGTTACGATGTATACTTCCTTGTGGATGTTTGCAATTACAGTTTAACCTACAAGCTTTGCGGCCAGATCAATCACATGTCTCCCGATGATCATTATCAGGATTTAAAGAGACTTATCGCTGCAGTAGGAGGAAAAGCAAGAAGAATTACGGTTATCATGCCTTTCCTTTATGAAAGCAGACAGCATAAAAGAACCACAAGAGAGTCACTTGACTGTGCACTCGCTTTACACGAGCTTACGGCAATGGGTGTTGACAACATCATTACTTTTGACGCACACGACCCAAGAGTTCAGAATGCAATTCCTTTGAACGGATTTGAAACGGTTCAGCCTACATACCAGTTCATCAAAGGACTCGTTAAAAACGTACCCGATATCAAATTCGATGCAAATTCGCTTATGTGCATAAGCCCCGATGAAGGTGCAATGTCACGTGCCATCTACATGGCCAACATTCTCGGCATCGATATGGGAACCTTCTATAAGAGAAGAGATTACACCCGTGTAGTTGACGGACGTAACCCCATCGTTGCACATGAATTCTTAGGAACAAGCGTTGAGGGAAAAGATGTTCTCGTTCTCGACGACATGATCTCTTCAGGTGAATCCGTTCTCGAGGTTGCTGCAGCACTCAAAGAACGTCACGCAAACAGAATCTTTATCCTTACAACATTCGGTCTTTTCACGAACGGACTCGAAAAATTCGACAAAGCTTATGAAGACGGAATTATTTACAGAGTACTTACAACCAACCTTGTATATCAGACTCCCGAATTACTCAGCAGAGAATGGTATATCAACTGCGATAGGAGCAAGTACATCGCTTACATCATCGATACGCTTAACCATGATGCATCAATAAGCGATCTTCTGATTCCCACAGACAGGATCCAGAAGCTTCTCGCATCAAGAGAAAACCAATAAAAAAACGCAAAAAACGTAATATTTTCCTATTTCATACCCTTATTTTCCTACTTCATCAAAATTAATTGACTTTATCAACATCCGGTGGTATGTTTAGTAAAAGGTGGAGATTTTGAAAAAGGTGAATATTATGAAAAATGAAAAAGGATTTTCTTTGATTGAACTGCTTATCGTTATAGCAATTATGGCTATTCTGCTCGGCTTAATGGTTCCTTTCCTGCTCAGATACGTCGAGAAATCGAATGTATCAAGCGACTTCCAGTTAGCCGACACAATTCGTTCTGCGGTTTCGTATTCGATCGTGGATGCAAAAGTGCTTGAGGATCCCGCAAGCCAGCCGTATCTTACCTCAATGGAAGCCGGTCCGATAGATATTACATCGATCAATACCGACTGCGTATTAAAGGAAAGTATCGAAACATATACTGCATGCCAGATACCTCAGCTTGTATTATTCATTAAATCCAAGCACGGCGCAGGTTCGATCGTTCAGGTATCAACCACTAACGGTATTGTTAAGGTAACATTTACCGAAACAGATAACAGCGGCAAGGGCGATACTTCTGCAGCAAGCACCGCTAACGATATCAGTGTTCAGTAATTTCAAAACTAAATATTAAAAAAGTCGTGAATCTGATTCACGACTTTTTTTGATGTTATTTTTTTCAGTCCGGTTATCTTCTTTTGCCGTTTTTTTCGGCTGAAGAGTTCCTTGTAATGACCGGAGTTTAATTCCTGATAACTGTTCGGGTAATATCAGTCATCGAAACCGTTGGGATTTTTTTTCTGCCAGTTCCATGCATCCCTGCACATTTCCTCAAGTCCGCGCTCCGCCTTCCAGCCGAGCTCTTTAAATGCCTTATCGCATGCCGCGTAACACTCGTCTATATCGCCGGGACGTCTTGCCTGAATGGAGTAAGGAATCTTGATATCATTAACCTTCTCAAATGTTTTAACAACATCAAGAACGCTGTATCCGTGGCCTGTTCCGAGATTGTAAATCTCAACGCCTTTTATCGAATCGATCTTTTCGAGGGCTTTAAGATGTCCTATTGCAAGATCCACAACGTGAATATAATCTCTGACACCCGTTCCGTCATGAGTCTTGTAATCATTTCCGAATACGCCGAGCTCTGCTCTCTTTCCTACCGCAACCTGTGTAATGTAAGGCATGAGGTTGTTGGGAATACCGTTTGGATTCTCACCTATTTCGCCCGAAGCGTGCGCACCGATGGGATTGAAATATCTTAAAAGGATCACAGTCCACTCAGGATCCGCTTTTGCCATATCCGTAAGGATTATTTCAAGCATGCGCTTTGTCATTCCGTAAGGATTGGTTATTTCTCCGACAGGGCATTCTTCGGTAATGGGAACGAACGCAGGCGCACCGTAAACGGTAGCCGATGAAGAAAAGACGATCTTCTTTACGTTAAACTCGTTCATTACTTTCAAAAGAGTAAGTGTTCCGTGAATGTTGTTGTCATAGTAAAGCCAGGGCTTTGCAACACTTTCTCCCACTGCTTTGAGACCTGCGAAATGAATGCAGGAATCAATCTTTTCTTTTTCAAAAATATTCTTTAATGCTTCTTCATCCCTGATATCAGCTTCATAAAACTTAACTTCTTTTCCGGTAAGTTTTGAAACTCTCTCAAGGCTCTTCGGGCTCGAATTGGAAAGGTTGTCAAGCACGACAACTTCGTATCCTGCATTAAGCAGTTCAAGTACCGTATGACTTCCTATAAATCCGGAACCGCCTGTAACAAGTATAGACATATTTTTCTCCTTATTTTTCAGTTTATTAAATTCGGTTTTGTGAATAAATAATCCGAATCATGATTTCAGTATAAAGGATTCTCCGTGGCAGAGTCAGCACTGATCCCAGAGATTTTCGGGATATACTCCCGCTTCCTTAAGTGCCTTGATTGAAGCAACAACAAAAGGCTTATCTTCTTTGTATGTTACGCCGAACCACTTGTCTTTCGATGAAAGAACTCTGACCGTGGCTTTGTCTGCTTTCAGAAGATTGTCAACTTCGATGGGGATAAAGCATTCAGCCTTAAGAGGATTGCTCTCTACTTTGTTTGCAAAGAAATCATCAAGTGCTGCGCCGAACTCTTTGATAATGCTCGGATAAAATCCCCACATATTCATTGAAACGGGTGTATCTGCAGAAATATCAATATATGTTTCGCCGCCGTCTTCCGAGTAAGCCGCATCATTGTCCTTCTTGATGATATTGGTTCTCTCGGCGATCGTTACGAGATATCCGTCATCGCTTGTAACACATACGCCTCTTGCAACCGAACCGTTTTCAGTAAGCGTGTTGCCGAGTCTGTATCCGACCATTGCATATCTGTATTTATCATCATCCGAATGTGATACAAGATAATCGTAGAGAACCTTGAATGCCTCCACACCATAGTAATCATCTGCGTTAATTACGGCAAAGGGCGCATCGATCACGTCCCTGCATGAATAAATCGCATGTGCTGTTCCCCAGGGTTTCTGACGGCCTTCGGGAATTGTAAAGCCTTCAGGAACATCATTTAAATCCTGAAATACAAACTTTACTTCCATATGCTTTGAAATTCTGTCGCCGATGACTTCTCTGAATGCCTGCTCGTTTTCTTTTTTGATAATGAAAACCGCACGTTCAAAACCTGCACGCAAAGCATCGTAAAGCGAGAAATCTATAATGATATGGCCCTGTTCATCCACGGGATCGATCTGCTTGAGTCCTCCGTATCTGGAGCCCATTCCTGCTGCCATTATAACCAAAATAGGTTTGTTCATAAAAAATCCTCCTTAATCCACACCGAATATTTATTGCATACCCTGAAATTTTTACCTTTTTACAATAACGGTCTATACTTCGAAAAGAAGATCGCCGTACGAAGGAATAGGCCAGAAATCCTTGTCGGTTATTCTCTCAAGTTCATCGGAATAGTACCTGACTTCTTCCATTGCTGCCTTGACTTTGTCGCGGTAAGCAAATGCTTTTTCCTTATTGTTCTTTATGCTTCTTGCTTCTTTTATGTTTTCTTCAAGTTTTTCAATCGATTCGCTTAAGCCGTCGCAGTATCCGTTGACCTTTTCAAGAAGCGCTTTTGCAGTTTTGATCTCAACGCCTGCTGCCTTGCCTTTGTTATATGCTCCGGCAAGTTCATCCATATAACTGATCTCAGCGGGAAGGATCTGTCTCTTGATCATTTCTCTTAAGCAGTTGGCTTCAATGTTGATTGTCTTCGAATATGTTTCATAAAGAATCTCTTTTCTCGATTCAAGTTCAGCCTTTGTGAAAATATTGAATTTCTCGAAAAGTTTAATACTCTTTTCCGTGGTCAGAGTATCTACGGCATCAAGCATTGTGGGAAGATTGGGAAGTCCTCTTCTCTTTGCTTCCTCTATCCATTCGGGAGCGTAGTTGTTTCCGTTGAATACTATTCTTTCATGCTTTGTAACATACTCTTTGATAATGTCATGAACAGCTTCATCAAAATTGTCTGCTTTTTCGATTCTGTCACACGCCTCGCAGAAGCTTTCCGCAACAATGGTATTAAGTATTACATTGGGATCTCCAATCGAATCGGCAGAACCGACCATACGGAATTCAAATTTGTTGCCCGTAAAAGCAAAAGGCGATGTACGGTTTCTGTCTGTGGGATCGATAAGCAGATCCGGAAGCGATGACACGCCTGTTTCAAGATGGTTGTTACCGATACAGTGTGTTGCTTCGCCTGTTTCAACAAGCTGCTTTACAACATCGTCAAGCTGTTCTCCGAGGAACATGGAAATGATCGCGGGCGGTGCTTCATCTGCGCCGAGACGGTAATCGTTTCCTACATCGGATGCGGACTGTCTCAGAAGATCCGCGTGTGTATCAACCGCTTTCATGATACATGCAAGTACAAAGAGGAACTGTATGTTCTCGTTGGGTGTATCGCCCGGATCAAGAAGATTCATTCCGTTATCGGTATTAAGCGACCAGTTGTTGTGCTTTCCCGAACCGTTTATTCCTTTGAAAGGTTTCTCGTGTAAGAGGCACGCAAGATTGTGTCTCTCGGCAACCTTTTTCATTGTTTCCATAACAAGCTGGTTGTGGTCGGTTGCCACATTTGCGGTCTCGTAGATTGGAGCAAGTTCATGCTGTGCGGGTGCAACTTCGTTATGCTGTGTCTTGGCCGTAACACCAATCTTCCACAACTCAACGTTAACATCCTTCATGAAAGAACCTATACGTTCTCTGATGCAGCCGTAGTAATGATCATCCATTTCCTGACCTTTGGCTGCGGGGCATCCGATCAGTGTTCTGCCCGTGTATATAAGGTCCGTTCTTCTTAAATACATATCCCTGTCAACAAGGAAGTATTCCTGCTCGGCACCTACGGAAGCAATAACCTTTTTTGCATCCTTGTTTCCGAAAAGTCTGACAACTCTCAATGCCTGTTCATTAATAGCCTGCATCGAACGAAGAAGCGGAGTTTTCTTATCGAGAGCTTCGCCCTTGTATGAACAGAAAGCCGTGGGAATGCAGAGAATCGTACCTGTTGCATCTTCTTTCAAAAATGCGGGAGAAGTAATGTCCCATGCGGTATATCCTCTCGCCTCGAATGTAGCTCTGAGTCCGCCCGAAGGAAAACTTGAAGCATCGGATTCGCCTTTAATGAGTTCCTTTCCGGAAAACTCCATGATCATTCTTCCCTCACTGTCCGGATGAGTGATAAATGAATCATGTTTTTCGGCTGTTGTGCCTGTAAGAGGCTGGAACCAGTGCGTATAGTGTGTGGCACCTTTTTCGATGGCCCAGTCCTTCATTTCATTTGCAACGATGTCTGCCGTTTTCTTCGAAAGTTCTCCGCCGAAATCGGCAACCCTTACAACTTCCTCGAAAACATCCTTCGGAAGTCTTTCACGCATCTTCCCGAGAGTAAACGCATTCTCTCCGAAGATCTCCTCAATGTTGATAATGTCCTTCATCAAAAAATCAATCCTTTCGCGCTTTCGCGTATTAATCGTTTTTCATCCTTAAAATATCTCCCGTTTCGGGTAATACACTTAAATAAATTCTAAGCTTCTGCTTCGAATGCGGGCACGATTCCATATCGTTTCCGTCTTCGTCGAGGATTCTCAATACTTTGGTTTCCTCATTGCGTCCGTCTTTTTTCATTATCTCGATCGTATCGCCGACACAGAACTTGTTTTTCTGTTCGATGTATACGGATTCGCTGTCCATTTTATCGGACAGGCCGAGATAAATGTATTCGTTGATGTAAGTGTTGTTGTCGTAAATCTGAGCGTCTTCGTGGGGCTTGTTAAAATAAAATCCCGTCGTAAACTGTCTGTATGTACACTTTGAAATTTCCGAAAGATACCAGTCCATATTGCTTCTGTATTTTTCTTTGCTTTCAAAGAAATCGTCTATCGCTTTTCTGTATGTTCTTGCCACGCACGCAACATAAAGCGCGGTCTTCATTCTGCCTTCAATCTTGAAAGAGTTGATACCCGCATCAACCATCTCGGGAATATGCTCTATCATGCAAAGATCCTTCGAGTTGAATATATAAGTTCCTCTTTCGTTTTCATATACGGGAAGATATTCTCCGGGGCGCGTTTCCTCGCTTACCGAATACTTCCATCTGCAAGGATGAGTGCACTCGCCGCGGTTCGCATCCCTTCCTGTAAAATAATTCGACAAAAGACATCTTCCGGAATACGAAATGCACATTGCTCCGTGAATAAAACTCTCGATCTCCATATTCTCGGGAATGTTCTGTCTTATCTCTTTTATCTCCGCAAGCGAAAGCTCTCTGGCATTGACCACTCTCGTTGCTCCCTGCTCATACCAGAACTTAAATGTTTCGTAATTGGTATTGTTGGCCTGCGTGGAAATATGTCTTTCTATTTCGGGACAGTATTTCTTCGCAAGCGTAAACATTCCGGGATCCGAAATGATCAGTCCGTCAGGCTTTATCGAAGCCATCTCGGTAAAATACTCTTTCGCTTCTTCCAAATCGTAATTGTGAGCAAATATATTTGCGGTCACATATACTTTTACATTTTTTGAATGAGCATATTCAATGCCCTTTATCATCTCATCGTTTGAAAAGTTCTTGGCTTTGGCACGAAGCGAAAACATGTCGCCGCCTATATAAACGGCATCCGCTCCGTAATTGACAGCCGTCTTTAAAACTTCAAGACTTCCCGCCGGTATGAGTAATTCGGGTTTATTCATATTACTTCACCTAAATATATATCTTCACAAGGATTAATTGATCTGTTTATTCTGCTCGGATTTTTTTCGAAAACCCGAATTCAAAAAGTTTCTTTACCTTAAGCAATACTTAAGCTTACTTTACTTTAACACTCAACGTCATTCCGTCTCCGCTTGAGAGGATCACGTTTTCAAGCGACTCCTCATCGCGAAGTCTTATGAGAAATTCTCTCATTCTCGAATGAATCGTTCTGTCTCTTCTTTCAAGAGCAAATCTGGATTCGAGGATATCTCCTTCCTTGAATATATTGTCCGTCACAAGAAGCGCATCCTTCTTCATAAGTCTTATGATATCGTCAATGTAGGATTCGTACTGCCCTTTTGGACCATCAAGGAAGATAAAATCAAACCGGGTATCAAGACTTTTAAGTATCTCTCCGGCATCTCCCTCCAGAAGTTTAATTCTGTCCGATTTATCGTACATATCGAAATTCTTTTTCGCTGCCTCGATCCTGGGCGGGTAGTTTTCTATTGTTGTGATCTTTGCAGAATCAGGCACATACTCCGCCATAAGAAGAGATGAAAACCCGACCGCTGTACCGATTTCGAGAATGTTTTCGGGTTTCTTCATACGCAACAAGAAACGAAGTAACTCCTGCGTACCCTTTCTGATAATCGGTACATCCTGTTCCTTCGCTTCTTTCTCCAGCATAAGCAGATACTCCGGAAAATCCTTTGAGTATGCTCTTATGAATATTTCCGTTCTCTCTTCATCAATAGTCTGCATATTATTCATTATCTGTCTTCGGGGTTTCGCTCTTTTCGCCTTCGCCTTCTTTGTTTTCGCTCTTTTCCTTTGCGGTGTCGTCAGCTTCGTCCCAGAGGTTGGCTTCGTTCTTGGTCGGAACATATCCTTCATCGCCTTCTTCACCTTCTGCATCAGCATCAGGATCGGCTGACATTATTGCCATCATCTCATACGGTGTCATCGCTGTACTCAGATCGTAAACACCCGGTCTTAATTTTTCGTCGTATTCGGAAAATTTTACCTGGAACATGAACAGGAGCCCACTGTCAACCAACCCCTTTTCAGCAAGTATGTCTCCTACTTCCTTATCCGTTTTTCCTTCAACGATTGCAACGGTTTTCACTATGCCGGGTTCGGGGTCCTTCGCTTCATCGGCAAAGATCTTATAACCGAAACTGTAACAGCCCGATATGCAGCTGTATCCCGCATAAATAAGTGCGAAAATGATTGCAACCCTGAAGATGATAAAAATAATTTCCTGTAGAATCTTTCTGGTCATTTCTATCCTCTATTCAAATTCAATGGATTGCGTAATCGTATAATATATTTCTCTTACCATTTTGCAAAGCGCAGCCTCGGCTTCAAGATATTCTTTCGCAGCCTTGTTTTCGAAAATAAACTCATTGTCTCTTTCGAATCCGTCCGCTTTGTCAAACAGCTCATCACCTGAAGTATTCTTTTCGAATTCAAATCTTCTCTGCTTGTACTCGGAAACTTTCTGCCACATTTCCTCGTCCTTTTTAAGATTTGCCAGTTTCTCTCTGTACTGTTTGTAGATTGTGGTCTTCTTTAATTCTTTAATATAGTTTTCCGTAAGAATTTCAAAACCGTCCATTCTTATACCTCTGTAATTATGGGAAGAATCATGGGTTTACGTTTAGTGTTTTTCCAGAAATACTCACTCAGATAATCGCGGATGATATTCTTGCAGCGATGAATGTCCGAAATATCTTTTTTATTCTTCGCCTCAAGATAATCTCTTAACTGTGCCTGAGCGTTTCCGAGAAGTTCCTCGGATTCTTTTTCGTAAACAAATCCTCTTGTAACGATTTCGGGGCCTGCATAAATCTCGCCCGAATACGAATCAAGTGTGAGCACTACAACCACAATTCCGTCTTCCGCAAGTTTCTGTCTGTCGCGAAGCACAACGTTTCCGACATCTCCGACTCCGAGACCGTCAACATATACTGCGCCCGCATCAACGTTTCCGATTATCTCCGCTTCTTCCGAATCAAGCTGAAGAACATTACCGGATGAAAGAATAAATACCCTTTCGGAATCCATTCCGAGTTCCTGAGCAAGTTTTGCATGTGCCTTTAAGTGCTTGTATTCACCGTGAACGGGAATTGCATACTTGGGATTCGTAAGCGAATAAATAAGCTTGATCTCCTCGCGACATGCATGTCCCGATACATGTGTATCCTGGAAAAGAACATCGGCTCCGAGGCGAAGAAGATCGTTCATGACTTTTGTAACCGCCTTCTCGTTTCCGGGGATCGGATGAGATGAAAATATTACCACATCTTTGGGTGAAATCTTAACCTTCTTATGTGTTCCCATCGCCATACGGCTTAATGCCGCCATGCTTTCTCCCTGGCTTCCGGTCGTTATAAGAACCGTCTGCTCTTCGGGATAATCTTTTATATTTTCGATATCGATAAGCGTATCTTCGGGAATCGTAATTCTTTCCATCTTCCTTGCCACATCGATGATGTTCACCATACTTCTTCCTTCGACAACAACTTTTCTGTTAAAGCGTGCTGCCGAATTCAGTATCTGCTGTACACGGTC
Source organism: Lachnospiraceae bacterium (assembly GCA_024684055.1). Taxonomy (GTDB): domain Bacteria; phylum Bacillota; class Clostridia; order Lachnospirales; family Lachnospiraceae; genus UBA3766. The sequence goes on from JAIKXN010000264.1 coordinate 46,650, forward strand.
AACGTTTGATGCAAATGTCGCAACCAGAATTCTTGAATCCTTGTGCTCGGAGAAAATAACATCGAAAATTCTTCCGACTGTTTTTTCCGAAGGAGTAAATCCCTCTCTCTCCGCATTGGTCGAATCACACATAAGTGCAAGTACGCCCTTGTGTCCGAGTTCGGCAAATCTTTCAAGATCGATTCTGTCACCGTAAACAGGTGTGTAATCCACTTTGAAATCTCCGGTATGGATGATTATCCCCGCCGGTGTATGGATTGCAAGAGCTGCAGCATCAACGATACTGTGATTTGTTTTTATAAATTCAACTTTGAACGGTCCGGTCTTTACGACTTCTCCGAAATGAACCGTATGTCTTTCGACAACATCAAGAAGCTCATGTTCTCTTAATTTGTTTTCAATAAGTCCCTGTGTAAGCGTGGTTGCAAACACGGGAACATTTAACTTTTTGAGTATATAGGGAAGAGCCCCTATATGATCTTCATGACCGTGTGTGATCATGAATCCGAGCACCTTGTCTTTGTGCTCTTCAAGATATGTTACATCGGGAATCACAAGATCGATTCCGAACATATCGTCCTCGGGAAATCCGAGACCGCAATCGATGACTATTATCTGCTCTTTGTACTCGATCGCAGTTATATTCATTCCGATCCGCTCAAGTCCCCCGAGAGGAATTATGCGGACGCCGTTTTCTTTTTTTTTCAAAACAAACTCCTTAAACTTTCTTAATTCTCTTTCTCAAATGCAACATCATCCAGAAGACTCGAAAAAATATCCGCTATTGCATTAAGTTCCGTATCTTCGGAAACGATCTCATATACCGCTTCTTCCGAATCCGCCGGCGATACATCCTTGAGTATGAGCGCTTCGCTGTCGCCCTCTTCCCTGTCCGTAACAAGAAGATAATTAATTCCCGAAACCGTGGTCTGTTCAAGTATGAAAAATTCAATCGGATCTTCACTATCCTGGCTGAATAATATTTTTTCCATGTAAACCCCCGTGTGTTTTATTCTTTAACCGGGATCTCCCGGTTTATATTTCTTTCAATTTTTTTATCGAATTCCGGTTTTGATTTTTCAGCTTTGTTCTTTAACCGAATCCAGGTAACTCTGGAGAATTATCGCCGCAGCTATTTTATCAACGTATTTCTTTCTGTCGTATCCTTTGACGTTCACGTCGCTCATTATCTCGTGTGCTTCAACCGTCGTTAATCTCTCGTCCTGAAAGATCACTTCAAGCCCCGTTCTTCTTTCGAGCATCTCTTTGAATTCCTGAGTCTTTCTTACTCTCTCTCCGGAGGACGCATCCATGTTGAGCGGAAGACCGAGAACGATTTTCGATACTTCGTATTCTTCGATAATGGCCTCAATGCGTGCCAGTGTTTTTCTTAATTTATCTTCTCTTTCCCTCTCGATGATCTCGAGCGGGGAAGCAATAAGACCGGTGGGATCGCCCATGGCAACGCCGACTGTTTTCGATCCGAAATCCAGTCCCATAATTCTTTTACTGCTCATCGGTTTCCTCATCCCACGCATTCGAGAAAATGTATTCCAAAAGCATTTCCTCAACAAGCTCGTCTCTCTCAACTTTCATGATAAGACTTCTTGCGCCTTTGTAACTTGTGATATATGTGGGATCTCCGGACATAATGTAGCCGACGATCTGATTGACAGGATTATATCCTTTTTCCTTAAGTGCCGTGTAGACTTCTTTGATTATATTATTTACGGAATCTCTTTCATCCCATCCTACGTTAAAATATTGAGTTTCTGTGGATACCGCCATTTCGTCTCCTCCCGATATCAGTCTTTTACGTGTAAAAGCAGAATAAATACAAATAATATTCTGACATTTTAGTATAACATATTACCTTACTTTTTTGAAGTATTCTGCAAATTATTTGGTCCGAAGCTTTTAGGCAGCAAATCCTTTAAAAGATATTCCTCGTACTCATCTTCACTCTTTACGACAAATATCTTAAAATTTTCCTCGTCACAGAATTCTCTCATTACCTGTCTGCATATTCCGCAGGGATATGCATAACCGTCGCTTTCCATGTCTTTCGGACCGCCGCTTATCGCTATGGCCGTAAACTTCTTTTCCCCTTCGGAAACAGCTTTGAAAAAAGCTGTTCTTTCCGCACAAACCGTTGCCGAATAAGAAGCGTTTTCAATATTGCTTCCGACTACGATCCTTCCGCTTTCGCAAAGAAGCGCCGCACCCACGGAATATCCGGAATAAGGACAGTATGAGTAATTCCTTGCTTCCATCGATACCAGTCTTATTTTCTTAAAAACATCATCCATTTTTAACCCCCGATTTCTGCCGTAACCGTTTCGTCGTTTAACATTCCGGTTATTCTGACATTAACTTTTTCCCCAGTAATATCCGCCTGATTTTCCGTTTTCTCCATCGCGCAGAAAACGTATTCGGGCGTATGTCCGACAAAGTATTCCTTTCCGTCGAATATCTTTATCTCCTCGATAATCACATTTGTTTTTTCGCCGATTTTCGATTCCCTGAATTCCTTTGAAAGCTTCTCATCAAGTTCGAGAAGTTTCGATGCTCTTTCTTTCTTAATGCTGTTGGTAAGCTGTCCGTCCATCCTGTCGGCGATCGTGCCTTTTCTTCTGGAATACGGGAAAATATGTGTTTCGAAGAATCTGATCTTTTTAAGATATTCGTAAGTTTCTTCAAACTCTTCTTCGGTTTCTCCCGGGAAGCCGACTATCACATCCGTTGTAAGCGCACAGTGTTTAAAATACTTTCTCAAAAGAACCGTTTTTTCGAAAAACTTTTCTGTATCGTAATGCCTGTTCATCCTCTTTAAAACCTGATCGCAACCGGACTGGAGCGATATGTGAAAATGCGGGCAGAGTTTCTTTATAGTACTGAGTTTACTGACAAAGTCTTCCGTTAAAATCATCGGTTCAAAGGAGCCGATCCTGATCCTTTCTATCCCGTCGATTTTCTCTATTTCAGACATCAGTTCGAAAAGATGATCAGCTGGTTCTTTTCCGGTTTTGAAATCCTTTCCGTAGGAAGAAATATGAATGCCCGAAAGAACGATTTCCCTGTATCCGTTTTGTGCGATAAGCTTTATCTCTTCGATAATGTTTTCACTTTTTCTCGATCTTACCGCGCCTCTTGCGTAAGGAATAATGCAGTATGTGCAGTATCTGTCGCAGCCGTCCTGAATTTTGACGAAAACCCTGCATCTTTCGGCGCTTCCGGTTACGGTCATTTCCTCATATTCGCACTTTTCCACGTCGACAAACGTTTCTCCGCCGAGTTCCTTGTCGTTCGAAGAAGCATCTTTTTCTTCAAAATATTTCTCGAGGATTTCGAATATTTCTCTTTTTTTGTTGTTACCGACAAGCAGGTCGATGCTCTCGTCTTTTGCGGCTTCATCGGGATTCGCCTGCACGAAACAGCCCACCGCTACAACAACGCTTTCGGGATTTGTTTTTTTGGCCTTATGAAGCATCTGTCTGCTTTTTCTGTCGGCAATATTCGTTACAGAACAGGTATTTACGATATAAACATCCGCTTTTTGTTCAAAGTCGACAATTTTGTAGCCGTTTTGAGCACATTTTTGTACCATATAATCCGTCTCGTACGAATTCACCTTGCAGCCAAGGTTATGAAATGCTATCGTTCTCATCTTTATCTCCGTTATTTTCGGCAGATTTGCAATTGACTTTTTTAATCATATACAATATTATAAACTCGTGAAAAGAAATCACGGCAATTAACAGCTAAAAGGAGGTTATTCTTTATGAAGACAGTTACAATTTCTTTAAACTCAATCGATAAAGTAAAAGCATTTGTTAATGATATTACTAAATTTGATTATGACTTTGATCTGGTTTCAGGCAGATATGTTATCGATGCAAAATCAATTATGGGTATTTTCTCACTTGACTTATCCAAGAACATCGAGCTTAACATTCATGCCGAGAACGATTGCGAAGAAGTATTAAAGGTACTTGCTCCTTACATCGTATAATTCTTTAAGTCATTGAATTGAGTTTAAAGCAATGCAGTTTACTGTGTTGCTTTTTTCTTTTTGTAAAACAATGCAATTTGCTCTGTTGCATTCATGGCAATGCGGCTCACTGTATGTTTTATGCCAAGTCACATTGCTTTTAATTAAAAACATCAACGGTATCGCATAAACGATACCGTTAATTTTTATATGTCGAGAATCTCTCTCTCTTCTATTGCTTTTTTCATCATCTCATCTATGACATCGTCAAGATTATGCTCGTGACGCTCTATAACGGCCGGTACGGGCTTGGTAACCGGATGTTCCGCCACAAATATGGTACAGCAGTCTTCAAAGGGAAGGACGCTGGTTTCGTACGTATTGATCTTCTCTGCGATATCAACGATATCCTGCTTGTCGAATGCGATAAGCGGTCTGTAAACGGGAAGCGTGCAGACTTCGTTCGTGCACATTAAAGACTGCATTGTCTGGCTTGCAACCTGACCTATGCTCTCGCCTGTAATAAGTCCCATGCATCCGCTCTCAAGCGCAAGATGTTCCGCTATTCTCATCATGTATCTTCTCATGATGATCGTGAGTTCGTCGGGCGGACACTTCTGATATATCGCCATCTGAATTTCCGTGAAATTTATGACATGAAGTCTGATATGTCCCGTGTATACCGAAATAAGCTTTGCGAGATCGACAACCTTTTCTTTTGCTCTTTCCGAAGTATAAGGCGGAGCGTGGAAATAAACGGCATCAATCTGCACACCGCGCTTTGATATCATATATGCCGCAACAGGCGAATCGAGGCCTCCGGAAAGAAGCGCCATGGCTTTTCCCGCAGTACCCACGGGCATGCCTCCGGGACCGGGAATGGATTTGGAATAAACATATATTCTCTCTCTTACTTCCACGGTAATAAGAACATCCGGTTTATGAACATCAACTTTAAGATTCGGATAGTTCATAAGCAGGACTTCGCCCAATTTGCAATTCATTTCCTGAGAATTGAGCGGATAGTTTTTACGTGCTCTCTTGCAGAGCATTTTAAAAGTAAAATCCGCTTCGGGATGATTCTCCCTGACATATTCGACAACTCTTTCTTTTAAGTCATCAAAACCGTTATCTTCGAGAACGCATACCGGACAGATGGCTGTAATGCCGAACACTTTTTTTAGTGCGTCAATAAGCTCGTCCTCATCGTATTCGCTCTTGCTTTCAACATAAATTCTGGATAAATTCTTGTGAACCTTGAATTCACCGTCAACTTTTTCTACCGCTTCGATAACTCTTCTTACCAAAGCATCTTCAAATATAAATCTGTTTTTTCCTTTAAGGAAAATTTCACCGTATTTTATCAGATACGTTTTAGCTTTACGCTTATTGTTCATATTCTATGAAATCCTTTTTCACATCGGTATACTGCAGCTGGCTTATGGGAATCTCAATACCGTTTTTGGTCAGGAATCTGTATCTCGCAATGTCCTTAACTTCCGACAGATTGATGATGTAAGATCTGTGGCATCGTATGAATCGTTTTGCAGGAACCTGTTTTTCCATATCCGAGAACTTGGAATGAACGGATATGGTTTCGTTCTTTGTGACTACATGCGTGTCTCTTCCCATACTTTCAAGATAGATGATGTCATCGAGATTCACTTTATAAAATCTGTCTGCCACCTGGAAAGACAAATAATCTTTTTTCTTTTTGCCGATATTTGCATAGGCCTCAAGCAAAGCCTCTCTGAGCTTATCCATCTGTACGGGCTTTTGCAGGTATCTTAATGCATTGACTCTGTATCCGTCCAGTGCGAATTCGGCTGTTGATGAGATGAAAACTATCGGCATCTTGTCTCCGAGTCTTCTGATCTCTTCCGCTGCTTCGATTCCGTTCATCCCAACTGCAAGAATGTCGGAAAGGAGCAGATCGTATTCTGAATTTTCGTCCATGACACCGTTTATCATGGTGAACATGTCTTCAAATGTTGTAATTTCGTATTCGATTTTTTCCTCATCAAGAATCTGTTCAGTCAGAGCCTTGTTTATTAAAAGCGACGTCATTTCGTCATCACAGATAGCGATCCTAAACATGGTATCCCCCTTTTAGTTGTCTTTCACACCCTTGAATTATACTAAAAAAACCATTTTTTGACAAGACGGGGACAAGCATAAAAGCACTTGCAAAAATATGCATCCCCGCCCCAAAAAACGGTTTTAATTTCCGGCTTTGTTGGCCTCTATTATCGACTTTGTGATCGTACTTATCAGATCCTTGTATTCGTTTAAGAAATCATTGTGATTCTGCTTGATGAAACCGGCATCTTTGCTCTTTCCCGCAAGTTCAAGCTTGTATGCTTTTTCCGCCAGTTCTCCGGCACCGATATTCCTGCAGGCGCCCTTTATTGAATGAGCGATAACCTCGTAGTTGTCCCAGTCTTCCTCGTCATAATAATTCTCGAGTCCGGAAGAAAGGTTCGAGGATGAGAATGTCTGAAGGATCCTGATGTAGACATTTCTGTTTCCGCCGCAGTTCCTGATACCCGTTTCGACATCGACGTTCTTAAGCGAGAAAAGCATATCCTCTTCACGCTGCTCTTTGGTCATGACAACGTCTTTCTGCATCGACTTCATTTCCTCGCCGTCAACCACACGGATCTGCTTTTCGAGAGGGAGCCATCTCTTCAGAATATCATTGAGCTGATTGACATGGATGGGTTTTGAAAGATAATCGTTCATGCCCGCATCCTTAAACTGTTTTTCAACACCCTTGATGGCATTCGCCGTGAGTGCGACAATGGGGATTTCTCTGGCATACTGCGTATCGAGAGCCCTTATCTTTTCCGTGGTCTCGACACCGTCCATATAAGGCATCATGTGGTCCATGAAAATGATGTCGTATGTGATGATATGCTCCTCGATCCTGTTAACTGCTTCGGCACCGTTGTCGATCATGGTCGCTTCAAAGCCGAATCTCTTCATGATCTCGAAAGCAACATGAAGGTTGACTTTGTTATCGTCGACGATCATTACCCTGGCATTGGGTGCCTTGAAGGAAATCTTGAATTCATCATTCTGTCTTACGACGACGTTATGATCGTTCTTGTAGTTCGAAGGACGTCTGTCCTTAACTTTCTGGGGAAGAGTGAAACTGAACGTCGAACCGTAATCTGGAATACTGTTCGCCCAGATTCCGCCGCCCATGAGTTCAAGAAGGTTTTTGGAAATCGCAAGACCTAGGCCGGTACCTTCGACGTTTCTGTTCTTTCTTGTATCTATCTGACCGAAAGCCTTGAAAAGCTTGCCCATGTTTTCGTCGGAAATACCGATACCGGTATCCCTTACTTCCACTTCCATTACACCCTTGTCCTCGCCCTGGGGAACCCATACAATCTTAAGTGTAATGCTGCCTTTATGGGTAAAGTTTACGGCGTTGTTTAAAAGGTTGATGAGGATCTGTCTTATACGAAGTTCGTCACCGATAAGGATCCTCGGTATATTGGGATTGATATCCGTAACAAGCTTTACGGATTTGCCCTTCAGTCTGAATTCGATGATACTTAAAACATCATGGATAAGCGAATTGAAATGATATTCATCCTCGTTTATTTCCATCTTTCCGGAATCGATTTTTGAAAAGTCCAGGATCTCGTTGATGATCGAAAGAAGACTTTCGCTGGACTTCTGGATCGTTTCGATGTATTCGCTTTCCTCCACACCGAGATTTCTTTCGGAAAGAAGCTGTGCCATACCGCAGATGGCATTCATGGGAGTTCTGATTTCGTGTGACATGTTCGCAAGGAAGTTTCCTTTTGCCTCAAGTGCATTCTGCGCTTCCTCGTTCTTTTCCTCCATCTTCTGCTTGTAATTGTTAATGCCGTTCGTCATGAAGATTAAGGTAACCATTCCGAATGCATACAGGATCATGTAGATGTAATAAAGCTGCGAAGGACAGACTTTATCGATCGTATCCATCTGGAATACCGCCATCAGGATTATTATTATGGCGGATACTATCGAATACTCTATCATCAGCTTGCTGTTCGAATGCAGGGCTATCATTAAGGCACCCGCAAAATAAACCATGATGAGCATTCCGAGCGTCTGAATCTTCCACGACATCAGGTAACTCGCCAGAAGCATCGAAATGTAGAAAATCCGGACTATTATCGTTTCGTTTTTCAGAAGTCTGAAGAAAAGGATAGTCAGAAGCATCGGTATGAAACCGAGTGCAACAAACAGTGTGTCTTCAATTCCGAAGTGACCGTATGCATATACGACATGCAGGATCACGACGCAGAAATATTCGATTAAACTTAATACTATCGTTGTCGAAAACGTTAACATATTTACCCCTGTTATCTTCTGACGTATTTTCTGAGTATCTCAATATTCTCGTTAAATGCCCTTGCGGCATAATCTATTTCTTCTTCGGTTGTCAGAACCGAAAGACTGAATCTTATCGTTGAATCAAGAAGTTCCTTCTCCACCCCGATTGCCTTTAATGTTGCCGATACCGTATTTCTGTTTGATGCGCATGCGCTGCCCGAAGAAACATAAATGCCTTTTTCCTCAAGCGAATGAAGGAGCACTTCCGCTCTTACTCCGCGTACGGAAACGCTTAAAATATGGGGTGCGCTGTTCTCTTCTTCAGCACCGTTTATCACGATTTTTTCGGTAACGGAAATCTTTTCGGCAAGTCTTTTTCTGAGAGTTCTCATCCTCTGAGTGTTTTCGTCAAAATCCGCAAAAACCTTCTCAATGGCAGCACCCATTCCCATTATGCCGCATACATTTTCCGTTCCGCTTCTTCTGCCTTTCTGCTGTCCGCCGCCGAATATAACGGGTTTGATCTTAATCTTGTAAGATGCATAAAGGAATCCCACACCCTTCGGGCCGTGAATCTTGTGGGAGCTTACGCTCAGAAGATCTATTCCCATCTGTTTAGGCAGAATTTTAATCTTTCCGTATCCCTGAACCGCATCAACATGAAAAAGCGTCGAGGGATTCTTTTTCTTAACGATCTTTGATATTTCCTCAAGAGGTTCAACACATCCTATTTCGTTGTTAACAGCCATGACCGAAACCAGGATCGTATCTTCGCGGACTGCTTCTTCAAGCTCCTTTAAATCGACAATCCCTCTCGAATCGGTCGAAAGATATGTGATCTCAAAACCTTCTTCCCTGAGGAATTCCGCCGTTTCAAGAACAGCCTCGTGTTCTATCTTCGTTGTGATGATATGTTTTCCGCTTCGTCTGTACGCTCTCGCAACACCGATCAAAGCCATGTTATCCGATTCCGTTCCGCCGGAAGTATATATGATCTCGCTCTCATCGCATTTAAGAGTCGATGCGATGATTTTTGTAGTTTCTCTTATTTTTTTCTCTGCTTCGAATCCCTTGTTGTGCATGCTCGAAGGGTTTCCGTAGAATTCTCTCATTTCGGATTCAACGGCACTTATTACTTCTTCAAAACATTTTGTCGTTGCCGAATTATCAAGATAAGCTTCCATTTTTATTTCCCGTACCTTTATTTCTTTAATATTTCAAGACAAAGAGAAATCCACGCGAGAACAGTCATTCCCGCAGTCTCCGTTCTTAAGATCCTTCTTCCCAGAGTGATCGGCGTAAAACCGTTTTCAAATGCGTATTTGACTTCTTCTTCGTCAAAACCGCCTTCGCTTCCGATAAAGATCGCAATGTCTTTTCCGCCTTCAAGATCAGCGAATATGTTTTTCGTGCTTTCGGCATCCTCGCAGAGCTCATACGGAATCAGTTTTATATCCGCTTTTTTAGCATCTTCGACAGCTTCTTTAAAACTTTTTACCTGTCCGATAAACGGTACAATTGCTCTTTTGCTCTGTTTGCCTGCCGCCTCGGCAATGCTCTGCCATCTTGCGATTTTGCTCTTTGCTTTTTTATCATCCAGTTTGACAACGCAGCGTTTCGACGAAACGGGAATGATCTCGCTTACACCGAGTTCCACGCATTTCTGAATGATGAATTCCATCTTGTCGCCCTTGGGCAGACACTGATAAAGATATACTTTCGAAGGCAGTTCCACATTCGCTTTTTTGACAAAAATGACTTTGCAGACAACCCTGTCTTCTTCAAACTTTTCTATTAAGCAGCGGTAATCGTTTTCGTCCTCGCCGTTACCCACGGAGATTTCCTCTCCCTCGCGAAGCCTCAGTACATTTTTAATATGATTGAAATCGCTGCCCTCGATTATGACGGTCTGTTCGCCTATATTCTTTTTATCCGTAAAAAAATGATACATCTTTTATACCGAATCCGATTTAATTCTTTCTTGCAGTAATCGAAACCCATTCGCCCTGTCTTGTGACTTCGAGTACTTCAAGTCCTTCTCTTTTCATAACATCAAGCATGAAGTCTTCCTTTTCGTCAATGATGCCTGAAGTAATATAAATTCCTCTGGGCTTTAACTGACTCTTTATGACAGGTGTTAAAATGTCGAGAACATTGTGTAAAATATTGGCCGCAACGATGTCATATTTTTCATACCCGGCCCAGTCCTGAACGGATTTGTCATCAATGATGTTTCCGATTATCATTTCAAAATCATCTTTGGAAATTCCGTTGTTTTCAAGGTTCTCTTCGGTCGCATCAAGCGCGCAGGGATCGAGGTCCGTTCCCTTGGCATGTTTTGCACCGTACATTAAAGCAACGATACCGAGAATTCCGCTTCCGCATCCGACATCAAGAATTTCCGTTTCGGGTGTTACATACTTCTTTATCTGTCTTATGCAAAGCTGAGTGGTTTCATGCGCACCGGTACCGAATGCGGTTCCCGGATCTATATGAAGAATTTTTCCTTTATGACCTTTGTTTTCGATCTCTTCCCATGAAGGGATTATAAGAAGATCGTCAACATAGAACTGATGAAAATATTTTTTCCAGTTGTTTATCCAATCGATATCTTCAGTTTCGGAAACCATTACGCTGCCCTCGCCGATATCGGTGAAAGCAGATATTTCCTCAAGTTCCGCCTTAACGTTTTCAACTGTCGAATCTATATCCACACCTTCTACGTCTTCAACGAAAAAGTTAAGATATGCAATGCCGTCATTCTCTTCACTGATGGGCGGGATATCCACAAACATCTGCTCTTTTTCAAGCGGCGTCAAAGGAATCTTGTCTTCGATCTGCGCTCCTTCAAGGCCGATATCCTCCATGTAGCAGATAATTATGTCTTCAGCTTCCGTTATGGTTTTTATTGTGATTTTATGCCATTTCATAGTCTTAATAACCGTTTGACGGTTTCTCCTTATATTTCTTTATTCCCTGTCTTCAAGGTCGATCTTAAGCGTTTCAAGGTAAGGTACGAGCACGTCGTCGTCCCGCGGGATTATATATGCGGGATTGAGTTCGTCATGTCTGAAACTTTTCCTTCCGCCTTCTTTGGCTCTTTCCCAGAAAAGTTTTAAATACTCAAACGGAAGGTAATAAAGTTCGTCTATGGACGTGTAATAGATCAAAAAGAATGCAATTCCGCCCTGCTTTTCGAAATCTTCCATGAACTTGTACTGATGCTCGTGAATATTCTGAAGTGCGAACGTCTCGCTTGCGCTTTCTTTCGCATCAAAACATACGGGAACATTCTGCACCACACCTATGTAATCGACGGTACTCTTCTGGTCGAAATAAGCAAGCGTGATATGGCGGCTCTTCTGATCTATTTCTATGGGTGTGATTGGCGTGGGAATTTTCTGGATCAGGGCAAGTCCCTCATCCCTGTATTTTTCGTTTGTACGGTTGATCATTTCCTCTAAAGCGGAACCTCTTAAACCTCGCGATTTCCAAGTAGCCATAATCAATCTCCGAATTCAAGCACTGCATTTTCCTGAAGTCTGATCTCGATCTTCGAAGCATTTTTATCGATATCGATTACTTTCATGCCGTCGAATCTCGTTCCCTGAGTTACATCAAACTGTGTAAAAAACTGGTCGACGTAATTGCCTTCGGAATCGTACTCATCAAAATAAACGTTGATGTTTTCTCCGCCGTAGTTGGTTACCGATATCGAAACCGCATATTTGTCGATTTCATCGTTCGAATCAACTTTTTCGATGATATCAAAGCTGTCAAGCACAACGTCTTCGTTGGTTTCGGTGTCTCTTAAAATTCCGTATAAGGGATACACGAATTCGACATTGTCAAAAATCTTTGTGATATAATGAAATTCAACTCTCGTATTGGAAGCCTCGATATGCCTTTTCGCATCCATCATATTCCTGTAATAAAACGTGATGGCACAAAGAGCAATCACAAGCGCCAACGTGAGCATGGTATTGATTATCGCTATAAGTTTCCAGTTGTTGTTTTCCATAAAATCAATCCTCTTAAAGTTATCTGCTTAATTCTTTAAGTAACTCATCTTTGTCAAGGTATGTCATATACTTAATCTCGGCATTATTCGGTGTAAGCTGATTAAGTTCGTCTTCGTAAAATTTCGATACAAATCCGTCGAATTCCTCATAAGTGCAGTCAAATCCGTTCACCGTATAAGTGTAAAGCGGAATATTTTCCTTATCGGTTACGGCCTCTCCGTTTTCATCGACCACCTGTATCGAATTGTTGTATTCTGCAAGAGAAGTCCCGTTTGAAAACGTTCTTGCACTGCAATAAGTTTCATTGGTAAAATACGCGTAATCGTACAGCACTCCGCTTCCGGAAAAAATTATATCGTACTTATTCTCTCCGAAAAATTCCGCATCTCCCGCATAAAGAAGACCGTTGTCATATGAATAGATTTTAAAGAATCCTTCTCCGATGCATACAAGCATGGGATCCTGATTTCTTCTTTCTATCAAAGCAAATGAATCCAGTTCTTCATTCATGAAAGACACGCCCTTTTTCACTATGTCGGAGTATGCTTCTTTATAATCCTTATATCCTTTTCCCGAAAGATATGCGATCATTTCGTCATATCCGGTTCCGTCATAATAGAATTTGATCCTGTCGGTCTCAATATATTTCTTAAGATTGCTTAAATATTCATCCTTGTCTTTTAACACTTTGTCGTCAAAGCAGTAAACCCATTCGTCGGTTGATTCCTCGCCGCTGTAATAATTTGCCTCATAGTAATGACCTGTGGCTACGGTCTCAAAACCTTCATCTCCGATTTTGAAAATATAATCATAAAAATCTCCCATAATGCCGTCATTGTTGTTGATAATATTTTCGCGTTCGATGAAATAGAAGTTCAGTCTGTTGGTAAAGCAGTACTTAACTTCACCGTTGATTATCGTTAAAATAACGTTGCCTGCGGCTTCGTATCCGCTGCATAAAACAAGTTCTGGAACATCATCATCGTTAACATAGATAAAGCCCATATTCCAGGAATCGCGCCATTCCGAATCATATTCGGGCATAATGGAATCAATGTCTTTTTCAAGGAATGAAAGATATATTTTCTTCCACTCTTCTTCGGAAAGTGTTTCGGCGGAATTTGTGTTCTCGTTATTCGAATTACCGACTGTAACGTTATTGTCTTTACCGTCTGCTTCTTCGACATTGCCGGGCTTATTCTCGTCTTCAGGCTTGGTCTGTGTCTCTGTATTATTCTGAATCTGTGCCTGCAGACCGGACTCATCATCTTTATCCAAACCGGTTTTTCCGGAAAGCATTGTGCATCCCGAAATCATAAAAATCATTCCCGCCGTAAGTATGCTTAATATTCTTTTTTTCATGGTATTCCCCTTTATAACAATCATAAATTTAATTATAACATAAAAAATCACAGATAAAACATATTCTTTACCTGTGATTTTTCTTTTTCATGACGTTATTTTATTATTTGAACAAACCTTTTTTGCGTTTCTCTTTAGGTATTCCGTCTTTGGCTGCATTCTTTGTCGCATTGAGGTAATCTCCGCTTACCGCATCGAATGCTCTTAATGCTTCCTTTGCTTCCGAAGAAAGATGATCGGGAACCTTGACTACCAGTTTGACATAATGATCGCCCCTGCTGTCCTTGTTCTTTACATTCGGAACGCCCTTGCCGCGAAGTCTCAATGTGGTATCCGTAGGTGTTCCGGCTTTAATATCATATACGACTTTTCCGTCTACGGTATCAATGAATATTTCTCCGCCGAGTGCTGCTACCGAGAAAGGAAGAGTTGCAGTCGAATAAATATTCATTCCGTCTCTTGTGAATATGGAATGTGTTCCGACTACTGCACCGACAAGAATATCTCCTCTCGGTCCTCCGTTGCTTCCGGGTTCGCCCTTGCCCGGTATCCTGCACGCAAGCTGACCGTCATCTATTCCCGCAGGGAATTTAACCGCATATTTCTTCTTAATTGTAACATATCCCGTTCCGTGACAGTCAGTACATTTGTCTCTTATGATCTTTCCTTTTCCGCCACAGTCACGACAGGTCTGAACCGTCTGTATCTGACCGAAAAGAGAATTGCTTGTTACGACAACCTGACCTTTGCCTTTACATGTAGGACAGACTTCAGGATTTGTTCCGGGTCTTGCACCGCTTCCTTTACAGGTTTTACATTCGTCTTTTACGTTTACTTCTATTTCTTTTTCACATCCGAATACTGCTTCTTCAAAAGTAATCCTTACTCTCTGAATTATATCCTGACCGCGTCTCGGGCCGTTTCTTGAAGTTCTTCTTCCGCCGCCTCCGGTGCCAAAGAAATCAAATCCTCCGAATCCGCCGAAAAGATCACTGAAAATATCACTGAAATCGGCGCTGTTGTAATCAAAGCCGCCGCCGCCTTCAAATGCCGCATGTCCAAGCTGATCGTAACGGCTTCTCTTTTCGGGATCGCTTAATACGGCATATGCTTCCGAAACCTCTTTGAATTTGGCTTCGGCTTCGGGATTGTCGGGGTTCATATCAGGATGATATTTTTTCGCAAGTGTACGATATGCTTTTTTTAACGCAGCTTCGTCTGCACTTTTATCTACTCCGAGGACCTCGTAGTAGTCTCTTTTACTTTCTGCCATAATTTCCTCCGGGACATATTATTTATATGTCCTATTTATCGGACATTAAAAATTCCGATGTTAACCGATATGAGCGGTTCGGGTCACCCCGAACCGCCTGAAAATTCGTGATTCTTTAATTCAGCAATTATACTTCTCTGAAATCACCGAAGTCGCCTGCTTCAGATCCGTCTGTAGGGCCGTCATTTGCTGCGCCCTGTGTGAACTGGCTCATGTCGGGGCCTGCGCCCTGAGCACCTGCGGCACCCTGCATTGATTCATACATCTTTGTGAAGAGTCCCTGTGCTTTTTCCATCATCTTTTCCTGAGCTGCTTTAAGTTCGCCTACTTCATCTTCAGTCATTTCTTTGTCTTTGGTTCTCTCAAGAATTGATTTAACATTTTCAATCTCAGCCTGAAGATCCGTCTTCTCGGAATCCGAAATCTTATCGCCTACTTCGTTAAGAGCCTTCTCTGTCTGGAATACCATTGAGTCAGCATCGTTACGGGCATCGATTGCTTCTTTTCTCTTCTTATCCTGAGCTTCATACTCAGCAGCTTCCTTAACAGCCTTCTCGATATCATCATCAGACATATTTGAGCCTGCTGTGATAGTGATGTGCTGTTCCTTGCCTGTACCAAGATCCTTTGCAGATACGTTTACGATACCGTTTGCATCGATATCGAATGTAACTTCGATCTGAGGAACGCCTCTTCTTGCGGGAGGGATACCGTCAAGTCTAAACTGTCCGAGTGACTTGTTGTCTCTTGCGAACTGTCTTTCACCCTGTACTACGTTGATATCAACTGCTGTCTGGTTATCTGCTGCAGTAGAAAATACCTGGCTCTTCTTAACAGGGATTGTTGTATTTCTTTCAATAAGTTTTGTAGCAACACCGCCCATTGTTTCGATTGCAAGTGAAAGGGGTGTAACATCGAGAAGAAGGATCTCGCCCGCACCTGCATCACCTGCAAGTTTACCACCCTGGATGGAAGCACCGAGTGCAACACATTCATCAGGGTTAAGTGACTTGGAAGGTTCATGTCCGGTAAGCTGTTTAACCTTTTCCTGAACTGCAGGAATACGTGTAGAACCACCTACCAAAAGCACTTTGCCGAGTTCGCTTGCTGTGATACCCGCATCAGATAAAGCTCTCTGAACAGGGCCTGCTGTACGCTCAACAAGTTCATGTGTAAGTTCATCGAATTTGGCTCTTGTAAGAGTCATTTCGAAATGCTTCGGTCCTTCTGCTGTTGCTGTTAAGTAAGGAAGGTTGATGTCTGTTGTTGTAGCTGAAGAAAGTTCCTTCTTAGCCTTCTCACTTGCTTCCTTAATACGCTGAAGTGCCATTGTATCTTTGGAAAGATCAATACCTTCCTGCTTCTGGAATTCAGATAAAATGTAATCTGTAATCTTCTGGTCGAAGTCATCACCACCAAGTCTATTATCAACGGCTGTTGCTCTGACTTCGATGATACCGTCACCTATTTCGATGATTGAAACATCGAATGTACCACCGCCTAAGTCGTATACCATGATGGTCTGTTCTTTTTCGTTATCAAGACCGTAAGCCAAAGCAGCTGCTGTAGGCTCGTTGATAATTCTCTTAACATCAAGACCTGCAATCTTACCTGCATCCTTGGTTGCCTGACGCTGTGCATCGTTGAAGTAAGCGGGAACAGTGATAACTGCTTCTGTTACTTTCTCACCGAGATAGCCTTCGGCATCCGCTTTTAATTTCTGAAGAATCATTGCGGAAATCTGCTGAGGTGAATATTTCTTTCCGTCAATAGTTCTGCCTCTGTCAGTACCCATATCTCTCTTGATAGAAGAAATTGTCTTATCTGCGTTTGTAACAGCCTGACGCTTTGCAGCATCACCTACAAGTCTTTCTCCTGTCTTTGTAAATGCTACTACCGACGGTGTAGTTCTTGCACCTTCAGTATTGGCTATAACTGTGGGCTGACCACCTTCCATAACAGCTACGCAGCTGTTAGTAGTTCCTAAATCGATACCAATTATTTTTCCCATAATTTCTATCCTCCAAAAAAATGTTTTTTCTGATTTAAGTTTCTTATATGCTTATCGAAGTTTTACTTCGTCCTGCTTATTTGCTAGGGTACAACAGCTACCATGCTGTGTCTTAATACCGTGTCTCTGTACATGTATCCCTTCTGAAGTTCCTGTGCCACAAATCCTGATTCGTATTCATCGCTCGGCGACTGCATTATCGCGTTGTGATAATCGGGATTGAATTCGCATCCGACTGCTTCGATGGGCTTTACTTCAAGTTTTTCAAGTTCAGCCATAAGCTGCTTGTAAATCATTCTCATACCTTCCACATGCGGATCGCCTTCTTCCTCGGGTTTGACATTGGCAAGACCTCTTTCGAAATTGTCTATAACGGGAAGGATTTTTTCGAGAACGCTTTTGGCGCCCGTCTCAAACATCTGCTCTTTTTCCTTATCCGTTCTTTTTCTGAAGTTCTCGAATTCGGCCAGCTGACGCTTAACCCTGTCTTCAAGTTCCTCTATCTTTTCCTGTTCCTTTGTTTTTACTTCGCCGTTCTCATCAGCAGTTTCTTCTTTGTTTTCTTCAACACTTTCTTCAACTGCTTCTTCAGCTTCGCTGCCGTTCTCTTTTACTTTCTCTTCAAGTATTTCTTTTTCAGCTGTTTTTGCCTTTGAAGATTCTGCTTTTGGTTTGGCGTTCTTCTTTTTACCGGCCACTTTTATTTCCTCCTAATTATCTTTTTTATACATCGTATCCAGCTGGGACTTGATCGTTTTGATGGTTCCCACTACCTTGTCGTAATCCATACGCTTCGGTCCGATGATTCCTATCATTCCTCTCATTCCGTCACCGAATTCGTAATTTGCCGTTACGATGCTGCAGTCCTTCATGGTCTGAATCGGTGATTCTTCTCCGATGTATACTTTAATCTCATTTTTGTTTTCATCATCTCCGGATTCATCAAGAAGCTGGGTGAGAAGCTGCTTTTCTTCAAAAGCATTTATCAGGTCGCTTGCTTTCTGATTATCCGAAAGTTCGGGATATTTGAAAATATTGTTTGTTCCCGATGTGTAAATCTCAAGGTCGTCGTCTTCCTTAATGGTTTCCGCTACCGCATCGATGACTTCCGCAATGATCGGTCCGTAAAGACCTGCCTGCTGCTTAAGCGATGTGATAAGTCCGAGGTTTATTTCCTCCGCAGACAAACCGTTAAGATGCGTATTAAGAAGGATGTTAAGCTTTAACATTGTTTCATCGTTCAAAGATTCGGTAACATCAATGACCGTATTCTTTATAACGTTGCCTTCGATAACTATGACTGCAAGAATATGTTCATCATCCATTCTCGATAACTGCAGGAACTTGATTGCATTTTTCGTGATCCTGGGAGCAGTCACCATCGTGGCGTAATTCGTATTGACAGCCATAAGCTTCGCAGCCTGCTTTAACATGTGATCGAGTTTTTCTTCCTTTTCAAGAAGAACGTCTTTGAGCTGCTCGACTTCCCTCTCATGTCTTTCCATCATGGAATCGACATAAAATCTGTATCCTTTGTCGGAAGGAATTCTTCCCGCCGATGTATGCGGCTGAAGGATATATCCGAGTTCTTCAAGATCGGACATCTCATTACGGATAGTCGCACTGGATAAGTTCAGGTCCGTATACTTGGAAATCGTTCTTGAACCGACCGGCTCACCGGTTTCCAGATAGTTCTTGATTATCGCTTGTAAGATTATGGTTTTTCTTTCATCTAATTCCATGCGTTCAACCTTTTTAATCATCATTAGCACTCTTTCGAGATGAGTGCTAACATCCACATTTCATAATTTACCACCTTTGCAAATTAATGTCAACATTTTTTTCATTATTATGATGAAACCCGGTTTTTTTATCCTGAAAGAATGATGAAGCCTTCTTTACACAGCGCCAGGTATGTCCTTCGAAGCAGAAATTTCCTTATGCACCCCGGCGCAAAGCAAAAAAAGAGACCCGCCGAAGCGAATCTCTTTTGGAATTTCTATTTAAAACCGATTAGATGCCGAAGCTTCCTTCAACTGTACCGTTGATTACATAGTAAGCTGTGCTTTCCTGAGGTTTAACATAAATGTCAGCGCTCTTGAAATCTGCATCTTTCTTTCCAAGGTCGTATACCCATACATCCTTAGCGATCTTTAAAAGATCATCGTAGCTGTATGATTTCTCATCAAACTGAACATAAATTGCAACCTTTGCTGCTGCCTTTGCAGGAGCTGCCTTCTTTGCAGGTGCTGCCTTCTTTGCAGGTGCTGCTTTCTTTGCGGGAGCTGCCTTCTTTGCGGGAGCCGCTTTCTTTGCAGGTGCTGCTTCCTTCTTTGCAGGTGCTGCCTTCTTAGCGGGAGCTGCTTTCTTTGCAGGTGCTGCCTTCTTAGCGGGAGCTGCTTTCTTTGCAGGTGCTGCTTCCTTCTTTGCAGGTGCTGCCTTCTTAGCGGGAGCTGCTTTCTTTGCGGGAGCTGCTTTCTTTGCGGGAGCTGCTTTCTTTGTGGGAGCTGCCTTCTTTGCAGGTGCTGCTTCCTTCTTTGCAGGTGCTGCTGCTTCCTTCTTCTCCTCGGCCTTAACCTCTACAGCTGCTGCTGCTTTAGCTTCTTCAGCCTTCTTCTCTTCAACCTTAGCTGCAACTGCCTTTGCAATGGGCTTAGCAGTTACTGCGGTCTTCTTTGTTTCTGCCATAACAATTCTCCTTTCACACCCCACCAGGTGTTATCATAATTAACCAAATATTAACAAATAACAAAAGATTTAACTATATAAAGGAAGTTTAATATATAGTGATTTTTTTGTCAAATGTTCGATTGCAATTTCTGTTTTTTGGATACTTTTGGAGAAAATCGGAACCGTTTTTTGTGTATAATCCACAAATAATTACTCTCTTCCGTATTCAGCTTTGACAAATTCTCTCAAAGCAACGAGAGATCTTTCTACTTTTTCGGTATCTATGCAGTAAGACATTCTGAAATATCCCGTACATCCGAAAGTATCGGAAGGAACAAGGATAAGATTGTACTTTTTAGCCTTTTCGCAGAAGATTTTGGCATCCTCTTCAAGTGCCTTTGGGAAAATATAGAATGTTCCCGAAGGTTTTACCACTTCGAAGCCGAGTCTTACAAGCTCATTGTAAATAAGATTCATGTTTGTCTCATATACTTTAAGGTCGCTTGTAAGGTCAAGACACTCTGCAACCGCAAGCTGGATGATCGAAGGAGGGCAGTTATGACCTGTTCCTCTCGAAATCTGCGAACACATGCCGGCAATGTACTTTGAATCCGTGCATGCGGGGTTTGCAGCCACATATCCGATACGTTCGCCGGGAAGCGAAAGTGACTTCGAATATGAATAGCAGCTTAATGTATTGTCATAGAACTTTGATACATAAGGCGAATCTGCACCGTCGAATACGATCTCTCTGTAGGGTTCATCGGAAATAATGAAAATGTCATGTCCGTACTCTTCCTGCTTTTTGTAAAGAAGATCTGCCATCTTTTTGAGAGTATCGGCAGAACATGCCGCACCCGAAGGGTTGTTTGGCGTATTGATAAGAACTGCCTGCACATCGCATGTAAGCATTTCTTCAAAAGCTTCAAAGTTGATCTGGAAATTCTCAAGGTTGGGCGGAACTACCTTTAAAACAGCACCCGTGTCATTAATGTAATGCATGTATTCGGGGAAGAAAGGAGCAAATGTAAGGACCTTGTCCCCTGTGTTTGTAACGCATCTGACTGCATGAGCAACTGCGCCCGCGGCACCCGTTGTCATGAAAATATGTTCCATTGTGTAATTCATTCCGAATCTTTTGTTTAGCGATTCGGCAATCGCAGCTCTTACCGAAGGAATTCCGAGTGAAGGGCTGTATCCGTGAAGTTTAACCGGGTCTGTTTCGGTCAACAGTCTAATCATCGTGTCCGTAAATTCTTTCGGAGCAGGTACCGAAGGGTTTCCGAGACTGTAGTCAAATACATTTTCGTAACCGATTTCTTTGCCTTTTTCGGTTGCATAGGTAAACATTTCCCTGATAACCGATTTTGCATTAAGCATCTCCTTATAATCCTGTCTGATCATTTCAACCTCCGTTTATATGAATATTAATTTTTCCATTTAACATATGTTACAAATCTGTTTCCGTTATTGTTGTAGAAACTCTCGGCCTCATCAACGCTCACCTTCATAAGGTTTCCTGTCTGAGGATTAAGCCATACGTTTACCGAATCGCTGTATCCGACAATAAGTACCGAACCCGATTCGCTCGAAAGCATAACCGGCAGATCCCTGTTAAGATAATACTTGATAACTTCCGACGAACAATTCTCTATTTCGATTCCCTTGCTGTCGGGAACGTTTTCCTCAATTATTTTTCCATAAGAAAGGCCATTTTGCAAATCATTTTTTATATCAAGAGAAAAGCCTTCATATTCAAGAATGATTTCGAGACATTCCTTTGAAGAAAAGCTTATGTCTTCGTTGGGAGTGGAGCCAGTTATCTTCATTATCTGATTGGTATTTGCACGAGATTCCTTCTTCCAGAGATAATGACCGTATCGGTCAAGAACGCATCCGTAGATTTCATCCGCTTTTCTTATGGCATCCGAAACATCCGCGTAAATGCCTTCGCAGTTCTGACCGGCAAATGTATAGTAGAGTTCCTCACTGTCGGTTTCGAGCAATATCTCTCTTCTTCCCTCGTATATTTCCATTTTGGGAGTCTTGTATTTGATCTTATTGTTATCCATTTCCTTTTTAAGAGTTATCTGGATAATGCTCTTAAGATTCTCGGTTGTGACGATTTCGGAATTGTTTTTGTATTCTTTTTCCTTAATGTTATTAAGAATACTGTCGGGTGCCGCGGAGATTAACGCTCCTTCCTCATTCTTTGTATTTCTCGTTAAAGTAATGAGATTGCTGTTTATCTTGCAGGCCATTACAAAAATGTTTTCCTGCGAATAGGTTTTAAGGATCACATTGTTCTTGTTTATGATATTTATCTCGTACATCGGCACGATAAGTTCGCCGTATACATCTTTGAAAATATCGCTGTCGGAAGCGATTCCGTAAATGAGGTCCTCACCCATGAAGCCGAGCGCTTTTAAATGCTCTCCGTACTTTTTCTGAATCCTGAACTGATTGCGGAAGTTCATCGAAAGGAATGTGAGCTCAGTCGTTCCTTTTGAATCTTCATTCGAAACCCATGCGCAGTTGCTCATATCGGGGCAGACATAGAGTTTTTCGGCATCTATGCCGTCTGCTATGATTTCGTAATCCTGATTCTGAATATCAACTCTGTATATCTTTTCATCAAAATAAAAATACAGCTCGTCTTCCGAATTAGCATAAGCCAGTTTTCCGATCTCATTCTTAATGATCTCGTAAGGCTTGTCCAGTTCAATAAAAATCTTTTCGGTAACGACGTTATTCTTTGAATTGTATTCGAAAAGATGTATTCCGCACTTTCCTTCGTGGTCGCCGCGGTTAAAATATCCGTAAACATAGAAAAGCACATTTCCGGTTTCATCTATATCCATTATCTTTATGTCGTGATTCATATTCATAGTACGCTCATCAAAATTCTTTCTGTCGTAAAATGAATATGCCGTTCCGAAGAAATTCTGCTGCGAATTGACAACGACAAGCGAACCGTTGCTGACAAAAGCATACGTATTGCCGTCCTCGCTCTCCATGTGTTCAAAGTCTTCGGGGGTGATGCCAAGCATTATCTTATCGTTGAAAATGATCTTGTCTTCCGGGAAAAGAATCGTATTGGTATAACGGTCGAACGACATAAGGTACATTCTTTCCTTTCCCTTTATAAACCTGTAATACTCTTTTACCAGATAAGTCTTTTCATCCTCGCCCGCTTTGGCATTGATCATATAATCAAGTTCCATAAGCGCCTGTTTTGAATCGACTTCCCTTACGGTACAGACCGGGTCGTTTAATCTTTCCACTTCAAGCTTGCCCCATGTAACCTGTTCTAGCGAGCTGTGAATATCAACATGGGAAAAGTTGGAATTGTCGCCCGAGGAATTGCTTTCCATGTACTTGCCGATCTCTTCCTGGGCTGTTTCCCTGTTAAAAGTGCATTCATTGAAATAATATACGTAATCGAGTTTGTCAAGGAAACTTAACTCGTCATCCTTGAAAATTCTGGCATAATAATATGCCTTATTTCCGTCGCTTAACGTGAGAATGGTTTTAAGCGTGTAATCCGTCCGGTCGGCAATGATATCCTTAAATGCAAAAGAAACATCTATATATCCCGAATGTTCGAGATAATCGGTTATCTCGCCTTCTTCTACAAATCTTTCCTTGTCTGTACTTCTTAATTCATAACTTATGGAAGAGATTTTCGAATCATATTTGTAAATACGGATATCAAGTTTTCTTCCCTCATCAAGCGGAGTTATTCCGTCTCTTATGAGAGAATAATCCATTTCCTTTGTATAACCGTACATCCGGTTTAAGTCATGTCCGCTTCGTCTTATGCAGACAACCGGAAGGGAAGCTTTTGACATTTCTTTGGTAAGATCCGTATTTCCGCGGTTAAGCATGTACTCAAAAAATACTATTGATGCAATAAACCATATGATAAGAATTACATACTGCCACGCATTTTTAAGAAATATCTTCATGTCTTCCTCCTTTCCGGTAATATTATTTACAGTCAGATATCCGCTCTGTTAATTCTTTAAAAAACTCAGAAGCCGGGTAGTGTCATCTCAATTTCGGATGTCTGAGATCCCAAGAAAAAACTTCTCTTTGGGTATTCATTTTATCCGAACAAAAAATTATTATATAACAAATCGCAAAAAATTTCCAAAATATACGAAAGGTCTGTAACTTTCGTCACAGACCTTATTACTTACTTAATTGAATTCAACCTGCATATTGCTTTCTTAAGAGCAACCGACGCTCTGTCGAGATCCGTTTCCGGATCTTTCAAAGCAAGTCTGTCCTGAGCACGCTTGAAAGCCTCCAGTGCTCTGTTCTCGTCAATTTCCGAAGGCCACTCGATAATCTCCGCAAGGATAATAACGGAATCAGGTTCGATAACTGCAAATCCCGCATGAAGCGCGGCATTCTTAGGCTGATCGGGTTCCGTAATCGTCAGGATTCCGGGCTCTATGATTACCGTCATCGGAATATGATTCTTCAATACTCCGATCTCTCCTTCCGTAGTATTGAATTCTATCATAGAAGCTTTTCCTTCATAGAAAAGTCTTTCCGGGGTAATTATTTTTACATCAAAAAGATTTGAATCTTCCATTTATAAAAACTCCGTTATTTCTGATTCTTTTTAGCCAAAACATCATCGATGCTTCCCACATTCAGGAAGTAACCTTCGGGAATGTCATCATGTTTTCCTTCGAGTATTTCCTTGAAACCTCTAATGGTTTCCGAAATGGGTACATACTTTCCTTCAAGTCCGGTAAACTGTCCTGCTACGAAGAAAGGCTGTGAAAGGAATCTCTGAACCTTTCTTGCACGGCTTACGAGAAGCTTGTCATCTTCGGAAAGTTCATCCATACCGAGGATTGCGATGATATCCTGAAGTTCTTTGTATCTCTGAAGGATTTCCTGAACTCCTCTGGCTACCTGATAATGATCGAGACCTACGATTCTGGGATCGAGGATTCTGGATGTTGACTCAAGAGGATCAACTGCGGGGTAAATACCAAGTTCCACGATTGATCTCGAAAGAACCGTTGTTGCATCCAGATGTGCGAATGTTGTAGCGGGAGCGGGGTCAGTAAGGTCATCGGCAGGTACGTATACAGCCTGAACCGATGTGATGGAACCGTTCTTTGTGGAAGTGATACGTTCCTGAAGAGCACCCATTTCCGTCTGAAGTGTGGGCTGATAACCAACCGCCGAAGGCATACGTCCGAGCAAAGCCGAAACTTCCGAACCTGCCTGTGTGAAACGGAAAATATTATCGATGAACAAAAGAACGTCTTTACCGCCCTTGTCACGGAAGTATTCAGCCATTGTAAGTCCGGTAAGACCTACTCTCATTCTTGCTCCCGGGGGCTCGTTCATCTGTCCGAACACCATTGTTGTTTTATCGATAACGCCTGATTCCTGCATTTCATGATACAAGTCGTTACCTTCTCTTGTTCTCTCGCCTACACCGGTGAATACAGAATATCCGCCGTGCTCTGTGGCGATGTTACGGATAAGTTCCTGAATAAGAACTGTCTTACCTACACCGGCACCGCCGAAAAGACCGATTTTACCACCCTTCTGATAAGGGCAGAGAAGGTCGACTACCTTGATACCTGTTTCAAGAAGTTCCGCTTCAGTTGACTGTTCTACAAAATCCGGAGCACTTCTGTGAATGGGCTCATATGTAACTCCCTCCGGAGCGGGCTTGTTGTCGATAGGATTACCGAGAACATTGAAAATACGACCCAGTGTATTTTCACCGACAGGAACCGAAATGGGCGCACCTGTGGCAACAGCTTCCATTCCTCTTACAAGACCGTCTGTGGGTCCCATTGCGATACAGCGTACAGTATCGTCTCCGAGGTGCTGTGCAACTTCGACAACCAGTTCCTTGCCGTCGTTGGTTTTGATTTTGATAGCTTCGTTAATCTGGGGTAATGAACCTTTTGAAAACTTAATATCCAAAACCGCACCGATAATCTGGGTGATTTTACCGATATTTGTCATGTCATAATACTCCTTCTTTTGTATTATATCACTGCATTTTTAGTAAAATATTAATGTCAGGAAATAGCTTCGGCACCTGCAATAATTTCTGTAAGTTCCTGAGTAATGCTACCCTGTCTGGCTCTGTTGTACTGAAGAGTCAGTTTTCCGATCATTTCCTCGGCATTGTTTGTTGCCGAATCCATGGCCTGCATTCTGGCTCCGTTCTCACTGGCAACGGCCTCGATCAATGCTCCGTATATAAGACTTGTCAGATACTTGGGAACAATGTACTTAAGCGCTTCCTCATCGGGAATTTCGAAGTTCATTAAAAGAAGCTTGTCATTCGGATCGTCGTCCTCATCCCCGCTTCCGTGAATCTCTCCCGGAATGATCGGTAAAAGCTTAAGCAACGTAGGCTCGTGGCTGACGGTATTCTTAAAGTTCGTATATGCAAGATAAATCTCACCGATATTACCAGCATCAAATTCCTTAAGAAGTTTGTTGCAGACTTTTATGGCATCCGCATATTCGAATCCGTCCGCAAGATTTGAATAATCTCTCTTGATGGTAAAGCCTTTTCTTTCCAGAAGTTCCTTACCTTTGCGGCCGATAATGTAAATATCGGTTTTCTCTTTGTCAAAGTTGCCGTTTGTTATCAGCTTGGTAACATTGGCATTGTATCCGCCTGCCAGACCTCTGTTTGAAGTAAGGACAAGAACGGCTTTTCTGTCGCTTTCGCTGACTTTGACATACGGAGTATCGATATTATGGGAATCCGATAAAAGATCGGTAACCGTATTGTACATTGCCTTGAAATAATATTTGGATTTTAAAGCTCTGCCTTTGGCGCGCTGCAGCTTAACCGTTGAAACAAGTTTCATCGCCTTGGTTATCTGCTGGGTGCTTGTAACACTCTCGCGACGGCGCTTTATGTCTCTCATTGAAGCCATAGGCTTATCTTCCTTTTATTTATTTGAAGTCTTTCTTGAATTCATCAACGGCTTTGAGAAGTTTCTCTTCCGTCTCTGCCTTGATTTCCTTGTCAGTCTTGATACTTTCGGGAATCTCGGGATATTTTGTCTTAATGAATTCAAAGAGTTCGTCTTCGAATCTTGTTATCTCGGAAACATCTACGTCAAGAAGAAGTTTCTTTGTAGCCGCATAAATAATGATAACCTGGAATTCTACAGGCATCGGCTTGTACTGAGGCTGCTTGAGGATTTCCTTGATTCTTTCACCCTGAGCAAGCTTTTCCTTGGTATCCGCATCAAGTTCGGAACCGAACTGGGCGAATGCTGCAAGTTCTCTGTACTGAGCGAGTTCCACACGAATGGGAGCCGCAATCTTCTTCATTGCCTTTATCTGAGCGGCACCACCAACTCGGGATACCGAAAGACCTGCGTTAACGGCCGGTCTGAAACCTGCATTGAACATTTCCGTTTCAAGATAGATCTGACCGTCCGTAATGGAAATTACGTTGGTCGGAATGTATGCCGAAACGTCGCCTGCCTGTGTTTCAATGATGGGAAGTGCGGTGAGTGAACCTCCGCCGTATTCTTCCGACATTCTGGCCGCTCTTTCAAGAAGTCTTGAATGCAGATAGAAAACGTCTCCGGGATAAGCTTCTCTTCCGGGCGGTCTTCTCAGAAGCAAAGAGAGTGTACGGTAAGCGGTTGCGTGCTTACTCAAGTCGTCATAAATAACGAGTACGTCCTCGCCTCTCTCCATCCATTCTTCTCCGATGGCACATCCTGCATACGGAGCTATATACTGAAGCGGTGCAAGTTCCGAAGCTGTTGAAGCAACAACTGTCGTATAAGCCATGGCACCGAATTCTTCAAGTGTCTTAACAATATTTGCTACCGTCGAAGCCTTCTGTCCGATGGCAACATAAATACATTTTACGTTTTGACCCTTCTGGTTAATGATAGTATCGATGGCGATAGCTGTCTTACCTGTCTGACGGTCACCGATGATAAGCTCTCTCTGTCCTCTTCCGATGGGAACCATGGAGTCGATAGCCTTGATACCTGTCTGCAAAGGAGTATCAACGGATTTTCTTGTAATAACACCGCTTGCTACTCTTTCGATCTGACGGTACTTATCGGTACTGATGGGTCCTTTTCCGTCAATAGGCTGTCCGAGTGCGTTGACAACTCTGCCCGTAAGTGCATCGCCGACAGGAACTTCAACAACTCGTCCCGTTGTCTTTACGATATCGCCTTCGTTAATATTGTGCTTGTTTCCCAACAAAACAGCACCGACATTATCCTCTTCGAGGTTCATAACCATGCCGTATACTTCGCCCGGGAATTCGAGAAGCTCACCCTGCATAGCGGTTTCCAAACCGTGAATACGCGCTATACCGTCAGCAACCTGAATAACCGTTCCGACATTGGATACTACCATTCTGTCAGCGTATCTGTTTATCTGATCCTTAATCACAGAACTAATTTCTTCCGGTTTTAAATTCATGGATCTGTCGCACCTTTCTGATTTTATACTTGAATTTTACGTAATTCCCTGCTTATGCTTTCTAATTTGGTCTTTACGGAATTATCCACAATTCTGTCTTTTATTCTTATTACCATTCCGCCTATAAGCGACTTATCAATGGAATACTCGATTTCGATCTCTTTATATTTGGTGGTAGCCAGTAATTTTTCCTTTATCCTGCTTCTGGTTTCCGCATCGATCTCGGTTGCGCTCGTAACATAAGCCTGACCGATTCCGTTATGTTCCTTAACCCTTGCGATGAAGTAATCGAAAATCTCCGATACCTTATCGTATCTGCCCTTGTTTACAAGCAGTTCAAGGAAATAAAACAGTTTATCATCGATCCTGCCTTTAAATACGTTCGACAATATTTCCAGATGCTCTTCTTTGGAAAATCTCGGATTCGACATCAGCTGCGCAAGTTCTTCGTTCGCGTCAAGAACAGCTTTTAAGTCCCTGACTTCATTCATCATACGTTCGCATGATGCCTCTTCAAGAGCAATTTGAAACAAAGCTTCACCATAGGTTGTTATTGCTGATTTAGCCATGTATCCTCACCCATTCCTTTTATGGTCTCATCCAACAGACGCTTACTGTCAGCTTCACTCAGGGATGCTGCAATAATCTTTCCTGCCATTGCACTGGCAACATTGATAACTTCATCCTTAACCTCATCAGCAACCTTCTGTTTTTCAAGGTTTGCTTCACGATGAGCATTATCGATGATTTTGCTTGCTTCTTCGCGTGCATCGGCAACTATTCTGTTTTCATTGGCCAAAGCTCTCTGTCTGGCATCGGATAGTATTTCTTCTACCTCGGCATCGACATTCTTAAGTTTTTCTTCGTATTCAGTCTTAAGACCGCCGGCTTCTTCTTTGGCTTTTTCGGCAGCTTCAATATCATCCGCTATACCCTGTCTTCTTTTATCAAGAAATTTCCTTGCAGGATTGAAAAAGAAAAACGATCCGCCGAGAAAGAGAACAAATACGGCAATAAGCGTCAATATCGAATCATGCAGAAGCTGAAAATCCAGGTTGAACAATCTGCTCATATTTAAGCCCTGCCTCCTTTAATTTCTTTTTCTGATTAATTGGTAAAAGGCTTAACGAATAAGAGCAACATTGCAATTAACAAGCCATACAAACCTGTTGTCTCGGCAACAGCCTGTCCTAAAAGCATTGTAGACATAATCTTACCCTGAGCACCGGGGTTACGTCCTACTGCCGAAGCACCGTAACCTGCTGCGATACCCTGGCCTACACCGGGTCCGATACCTGCGATAACCGCAAGTCCTGCACCTATTGCGGAACATCCTAAAATAAAGTTTTCGTTGAATTCCATTGTGGTATCCTCCTGAAATTTTGTTATATGTTATCTGTTCATTTATAACCCTGATTAAGCTGCGCTTTCGACTTTCTTTTTCTTAAAGAGTCTTCGGAATACGGTTTCTTCCGCATCGCCTATAGCGCTTCCGATATAAGTTACCGTGAGCATACAGAATACGTATGTCTGGATTGCCCCCGAGAACAAATCGAAGTAAACATGAAGTGCGGCAGGCCATCC
>JAIKXN010000006.1 GCA_024684055.1 Lachnospiraceae bacterium
CTTGAAGAATATGAACATGCAAAGAAAAGAGGCGCTCACATTTACGGTGAAGTATGCGGATACGGTTCAACCTGTGACGCATATCACATAACCGCTCCTCACCCCGAAGCAAGAGGTGGTTCCAAAGCAATGAAGCTTGCCATGGACGAAGCGGATTATAAAGAAAACGATGTCGTATACGTAAACGCACACGGTACCGGAACACCCATGAACGACACACTCGAAACAATCGCGATCAAACTCGCTCTCGGTGAAGAAAAAGCAAAAGAAGCATTTGTCAGTTCAACAAAATCAATGACAGGACATATGCTCGGAGCTGCGGGCGCAATCGAAGCTTTTGCATGTCTTATGGCATTAAATGAAGGCATCATTCCTCCCACGATCAACTTAAAGGAACAGGACGAAAAATGCGATCTTAACTGCGTTCCGGGCACTGCCGTAAAAGCCGATATCACTCTCGCACTTTCGAACTCTCTCGGTTTCGGCGGACACAACGCATGCCTCGCATTCAGAAAGGTATAAGGCCATGAACAAAGAAGAAATAATGCAGATTCTCCCGCACAGGGATGACATGCTTCTTATCGAAGACTGCGAAAATGTAAACGGTACTGCAGTCGGTCACTACCATGTACGCGGAGACGAATTTTTCTTACGAGGTCATTTTCCGGGAAACCCCATTGTACCGGGTGTCATCCTTTGCGAAATGATGGCACAGAACGCATGTGTGCTTATGGAAGGAAAACTTTCCGACGGTGCTCTTGCGGTTTACACGGGACTCAACAATGTTAAATTCCGTTCACCCGTAAAACCCGGTGACACGGTTGAACTTAACTGTGAAATTACACGCATTAAACATCCTTTTTATTTTGGCAAAGGCAGTGCGTCGGTAGACGGAAGACTCTGCATGTCAGCCGAATTTTCTTTTGCCATTACAGGAGCATAAAAAATGAGTATCAGTCAACTTTACTGTCGCGAGATTACTGACGAAAACGGCGCGATAACAGATTTTCTGCCCGACTATCCTTTTAACTTTAATTTCGGATACGACGTTGTGGATTTGCAGGCAGAAAAAGAGCCTTCGAAACGTGCACTCGTATGGTGCAACGTTGAAGGTGAAGAACATATTTTTACTTTTTCGGACATAAAAAAATACAGCAACAAAATGGCAAATATTTTTTTGTCAAACGGAATAAAACGCGGCTCAAGAGTAATGCTCATTTTAAAGCGTCATTACGAATACTGGTTCGCGATTATCGCACTTCATAAAATCGGAGCGATTGCAATTCCCGCATCACACATGCTTACGGTCAGCGATTTTTCTTACCGTCTCAGAACTTCAAAAGCGGATGCAATCGTCTGCACGGTGCAAAACGAAATACCCGAAAAGATCAAAGAAGCACTGAAGGAATGCAGAAAAAACGTAAAACTCTGGTGCGTCCAGAAAGACGTCGAGGGCTTCGAAAATCTTACTGCAGCGGCGGAAAACGCAAGCGATGAACTCGAAAGAATTCCGACCCTTGCGAGCGACCCGATGCTTATGTATTTCACATCCGGAACTACCGGCTATCCAAAGGGCGTAATCCACAATTACACATATCCTTTGGCTCACATAATAACTGCCAGATACTGGCAACAGGCTGAAGATAACGGTCTTCACTTTACCGTTGCGGAAACGGGATGGGCAAAAGCTTCCTGGGGCAAATTATACGGACAATGGTTAACAGGAAGCGCTGTCATGGTTTATGATTTCGACAACTTTGAACCCAAACAGCTTATTAACATCATAAACCGCTATAAAGTCACATCCTTCTGCGCTCCGCCGACGGTTTATCGTTATCTGGTACGCAAAGGGATTCCCAAAATGCCTTCACTCAAGCATGCTTCTACAGCCGGAGAAATGCTTTCCCCCGACATATTCCGTAAATTCACCGAACAAACCGGTCTTACCCTCTCCGAGGGATACGGACAAACCGAAACCACTCTTCTTATTGCAAACTTCAAGGGAAGAAAAGCAGTGGAAGGCTCAATGGGAATCCCCTCTCCTCTTTACGATATCGAACTTCGGACAAAAGACGGTAAGAAAACCGCTCCGGGCGAAATCGGCGAGGTTGTTATAATTCCCAAAAAGAATGATTCGCACATGGGAATTTTCTGTGCATATCTCGATAACGAGGAACAATACGAATATGTCTGGCGCGACGGCGTATATCACACAGGAGACGCCGCATACATTGACGAAAATGGTATCTTTTATTTTCACGGCCGCTTTGATGACATCATAAAAACAGGCGGTTTCCGTGTGGGACCTTACGAAGTTGAAAACATACTGATCGAACACCCCGCTGTAGTCGAATGCAGTGTGATTGGAGTACCCGATTCACTGCGCGGTCAGGCCATAAAAGCTGTCGTTGTACTTGAAAACGGCTACTCTCCTTCGGGAAAACTTGAAATCGACATCAAGGAATTCTGCAACAGAAAACTTGCGGAATACAAGTGGATCCGCCTCGTTGAATTCGTAAAAGAAATGCCCAAAACCATAAGCGGCAAAATAGTAAAACCGGCTCTTCGCGGATAGATATTCACAATAAAACAGTTTAATCCTGTTCAAAGAAGATCCGGCAAAGATAAAAAGGCAATTGCCCCGAAGACCAAAAAATCAGACAGAAATTTTAAAAACCACGAAAAAAAATAATTCAGGTGTAATTTCGGCTTGGACATTGAAAAGAAAGTCTGTCTCTGCTAAAATACTTGTTGACAACTCAACTTCTTAGTCCGAAAAAGGAAAAGACATGATCAATACACCGAAAAGAGCCGAAGACATTCTCAATTTTCAGATCAACGGCTTTCATCAATATATTTTTGACGATACCGTTCACTTAAGTTTCGTAAGCAGAAATTTTTGTGACATGACCGGCTTTGAAGAGAATGAACTTCTCGATAAAAGCAGGGATCTGTATGCACTTTTAGTACATCCCGAAGATCTTAAAATCTACTCAGCTTTCATTAACACGGCGCGCGAAGAAGGCTCTTCAAGCGCCAGATATCATTTGATCAAAAAAGACGGAAGCATCACATACGTAAACGACACTTTAACATGCATAAAACTTGAAGACGGCACGTGTGTTGCTTCCTCTTATCTTACGGATATTTCCGAATTTGAAATCGATAACAAAAACCTTCGTTTCCTCGACGAGACCTCTCCGTGCGGTTTCCTTAAATACACATGTGAGAAAAATCCGAGAGTAACTTTCGTCAACAAACAGCTCGTTGATTTCCTTCGTATCCCCACGGACAATTCGCCCGAATTCGACCTTCCCGATATGTACAAGGAAAACATTTTCCTGTTCATTCCGATTGAAGAAAGAAGACGTTTTTCTCTTTTCTTAAACAGGGTTTACACATCTGAAAAACCCATTGCGGGCGAGATGACTCTTCTTCGTTTTGACGGTACGAAACTGCATGTTTTCGGCTGGGTTACAAAACATGTAAACGAAGACGGAAGTGAAGAATTCCAGAGTGTCTGCATCGATGTTACAGAGCGTTACGCAGCCAAAGAAGAAGCTGAATCAAACAGATATCTTAAAGCGTTAAGCGAAGTATACGACAAAATTTTTGAATTCAATCTTTTAACGAATACGGTTAAAATTCTCTACTGCAACAACTCATCAATGTTTAAGCATTTTGAGAATATCCCGATGAATATAGACGATGCTCTCGAGAAGTGGATTATGGATTCGGTAGAAAAAGAAGACGTCGAAAAAGTACGTTCTTTCTTCGGAGATTTCTGTCAGAAAAAATTCTACGAACCCGATGCAAAACCTCCTCAGATTACATACCGCGCACTCTCTTCCGAAAATGTTTTAAGACAGTACGGCGGCATATTCATAAAGGTTACGGAAACGGTAGGTTTCTTCTGCTGTCGACGCATTCACGAATCCTCAGAAGTTAACAGTCTGAAGGATGAGAATCTTCAGTTAAAAGAAAATATGAAAGACCTCGTAATGAGATTTTCGGACGGGCTCGCAGCCTTTGAAATCACGCCCGATCTGAAGATGAAGCCTCTTTACGCAAGTGAAAACGTATGCGAATTCTTCGGATACACAAACGAGGAATGGCTGCCTCTCACAAAGAAATTCACGCCATGGAAAACCTTCGTTTCCAACAGCGAAGCTACGTATGACGACTTCTTAAACTTCCTCAAAATGGGCGAAGCGGAATTTACATATTTTGATTACAAATCCGAAAAAGAAAAACGTATCAGAGCTGTATGCACCCAGAAAGACATGGATACAAAATCGCCCGGATACGTCATACTTTATTCCATGGATGACGACGAAAATACGCAGCAGAAAAACATACCCGAAAACCTCAATGTTTCGATCAGAACTTTCGGTTATTTCGATGTATTTGTCGGTGACAAACCCATCGCATTCAGAAACAAAAAATCAAAGGAACTGTTTGCTCTCCTCATAGACCGAAGAGGCGGATTCGTAACAAGCGAAGAAGCGATAGGATTCCTCTGGGAAGATGAACCTGCCAATACTCTCACTCTTTCAAGATACAGAAAAGTTGCTCTTCGTCTTAAGAATACTCTGGAAGAATACGGTGTATCCGACATCCTCGAATCCGTTGACGGCAAAAGAAGGATCGTCGCCGAAAAAGTCAAATGCGATCTCTTCGATTATCTGTCCGGCAAAGAAGAATATTCCCAGCTTTTCAAAGGAAGTTATCTCACCAATTACAGCTGGGGAGAAACTACACTCGGAGAGCTTTTGAATTCATAATCATAATACATGCAAATACCCTCCTTACTGATTTGTCCGGTAAAGAGGGTATTAGTTGACCACTAAACTTTTTCATTGAAGTTTCATTAACAAACAATCCTTCTGAATAATCATCAGTACTAAGCTCTTTGTGAACTTCCATTAAAATAATGAATATCCACTCCATCCTGCTTATTAAAGATGAATTCGTGTTTGCATACCGACTTCCCATTATCTTCTATTGAAAAAGCTTCTATTTCCAGTCCTCTCGGTATGAGATCAACCTGAATAAGATCTTTGTCATTATAAAACGGAGTGACTCTGTATAAAACATGAAGGCCTTTTTGAATCGCCTGAACAACTTCAGTCGAATTACTTTCAAAATGATCTCTCATGATAATATTTAACTGATGTGTGCCGGTAACCATATTCAGCTCATTCGATTCGTCACCGCAAAATCTGAAAGCGATCAGATGACATCTGTCATACAGACTTCCGGTCTCATTATAATCGTTTCTCAAAAAATCGTAACACTCTTTTTCAACAAATCCGGGTGGGATTACCGCCATTCTTTCATTATCGCTTCGTGTGCTTGCATGTTTGCAGTTTTTATCAAGAATGCCCATGACCATTACAGGTCTTTGCGCCCAGTCTTTTTGCGCATAGTAAAATCCAACTTCTCTTCTTTTTATGTCAGAATCGGAAAAGCATGGTTTATTGTTTGATAATATTATAAATTTGGCATTATTACGGTTACGACATTTTTCTTCAAGAATTCTTTTCCCAGCAGGTGTATGAGCAAACGGCAGCGAATCTAAATTTCGAACATTTCCTCCATCGCAATGCGAATACGTATTGTATTTGTTCTGAATATTTTGTTTATACTTCCTCGTTTTAATTTGATTATCCGATATTGAGTATAAATTGAACCCACTTACTAAAATTTCAAGGAATTTATCAAATATATCCAGCAGGGAAGTATTCTTACGTTCCATGCCTGCAAACATATCATCGTTTTCAGGCATTGTCTTTTGGAGTTTACGCGGTGAATTTGCTTTTCTTTCTGCAAGTTTTGAGATTGGAAATCTGATAATATATATAAATGCCACACTGACAATCGATGAAATCATAAAAGCCAGGTAAATTATCGTTACAGCAAAAATACCAAGCGAAACATTAATTTCCAAGCCGGCATAATCAAACCAATAAACCGAACTGTCAATTATATAATAGGTTCCGATCAAAGAACCAAGAATATATATTGTCACTCGAAAAATTTGGAACAATGCGGAATCTCTGACTCTTTTTTCCTTCATAGCCAAAGAAGTTATCATGGCAGGAAAATAAAGGAATAATCCAAAAATATAAAATTTGAAAAAAGAGTGTTCTTTGCTTCGTGCAATTATTGCCGGCATCAAGCCGCCGAGAATAATGCAGGCAATCGCCGCAATATATACAATTTTCGAGTAATCGATAATATTAAAATCAGTCATGTTTTTTATTTCTAACCATCAATTTATAAAACCCCGTAAACCATTATGTTTTCGGGGTTTATATAAAAAAACTTGTTCAGTCTTCTCTCTGCAATATTTTAAAGCGTATCTTTTTATTTTACTCAAGAAGTTTTATTATATCATCTTTACTCCAAATACTATTTGGAAATTGTCCTAACAATATCGTCCGCGTTAGTATAATTCTTTATTTCAAAATAATCAGTAATAGTCGATTTACCTGAACCATTCGGTCCAGCAAACACCAAGACTAAAGGCTTACGCTCTAACTTCTTCTTTTTTTCCATCGGCATACTCCAAATAAGTTTTCTGACTATTCTTATCATAAACTGCTAATGGTTTTTCAAGAACCTTTCTTTTCTTTATAGCAACAGAAATTGCTTCCTTGGCTCTTTTATCCATCTCTGCATCCTCTTTGGTTATTACTCCGCATTCAATTAATTTTTTGTTAGTTGCACCTTTATATGCAATTTTAACTTTTAACCCTGAGGCCGTATTTATTTCTTCTTTACAAACAACTCTTTTTCCTCTAGTTTCTTACATAAAACCTCTCCCAAAATAAGCA
>JAIKXN010000009.1 GCA_024684055.1 Lachnospiraceae bacterium
GTATATGTTGCTAATCTAGTCTGGTATTGAAAAATACTTGATCAAAAAAAGATAAAATATCTCTAGGGGATATCTAGAAAATTTGCAATAAAAAAGGCGGCCGTTAAGACCGTCTTTTCTTTACCCCTGGGGGATATCAAATACTTTCGCAATATTTTACAACTTTAATTACTTATAATTTATGGTAAAATATAAAATTTTATCTAACGGATCCGGATATTCAATTTCTATCTCTTTATTATCAATTCGCCAATAATAATAATTCCCAAAAATATTATTTTCATTATATGGTCCATATCGTTTTGTTATGCCATCTTTATATTTTTCAATTAGTTCCATGGCCTCTTCTGAATTATTGCATCGGTATTTTAATTGTATTTCATCTATTCTTCCATTAAAATAACTAAAAACGTATATCTCAAAAAATACCCCATCCAACTTACGAGCAAGTAGATATTTATTGACATACGATCCTTCCGAATTTTGCTTAACAAATGGATAACCCAAATCTCCCAAAATATTTTCTACACCTTCATAATCATTCTGTTCGGTCAATCTCAAAAAATCAGGGCATATAATTACTTTGGGTATATAATAAAATTTAACAAATAAAACAGACAGAATAAAAAAAGATAAAATAACTGTCCCTACAATTATTCGCGTTTTTTTAGGATTTGCTCTTTTTATTTTATAACCGCAGTGTGGACATACTTTTGCGGAATCTGAAACGTCATTTTGACATTCTGGACATTGTATAAGAGCCATGATTATTCCCCCTTCAAATTGATAAGTATAATATCGGCATAATTCATCAAAACTTAATCTTCTGCACATTAAGCCATATTTTTTACTCGTTATAGAATTATAATTGGTAAGAAACTAAAAACCTTTTTATCTAAACCAAAAAGACATCGATCCAATCGATGTCTTTTTGGTTGTTATCATCCTGGACTCGAACCCGGGGTTCGAGGTCTCCGCTTCGCTGTCTTCGTTCCACTACGGTCGTTGCAAAACCGACATCCACCGGATGTCGTGCAACGGTCGGCGCAAAACCGATGTCCACCGGACATCGTGCGCCCCGTCTATCGCTCGATAAAAAGACATCTATTTATATCGGTGATTTTTTTATTGACATTCTTTTTTTACCATGTTATAACTGTACTAACACAGGTAGTACAGTTGAGGTAGTAATATGATAAATATTGATTACAAGAGCGATCTCCCCATTTACGAACAGATTATAGAACAATTTAAGATTAATATCATGAAAGGTGTATTTTCTGCAGGTGATTCGGTTCCGAGTGTACGGAAAATGGCTGCTACTCTTGGAATTACTCCTTCTACCGTTGCGAAAGCATACGCTGAATTGGAACGTCAGGGAGTAATCGAAACTGTCAGAGCAAAAGGAACTTTTATAGCTGCAAATGCCCCTGAAAGCGTTCCGTTGAATATAGAAAAAAACAAATCAAAGATGCTTAGCGAAATAATCGAACTTAAGCATGCCGGATATTCACTCAGTCAAATTCAAAGCATTGTAAAAGAATTGTATGAATCCATTTGAAAGGAGCCATAAATGATAAAGACAAACAATTTATGCAAAGGATATACACAAGAATACATACTTAAAGATATAAATCTCGAATTTGAAAGCGGCAAGATTTACGGGCTCGCAGGTTCGAATGGATCAGGTAAAACTACTCTTCTGAAATGTCTTTCCGGAATATATAAACCTGATTCCGGCAAAGTAATTTTGGACGGAAAAGCTATATACAATAACACTGCTTCAAAAGAAAAAATCGGATTGATTTTTGATAATCATAATTTCCTGACTTTTTCGACAATTAAATCTTATTCGAGATATTATGCTAAGTATTATGACAGTTTTTCTTTTGACAAATTCAAAGAAATATGTAAGAAATTCGGCTTACCTGCCAATGCACAAATCGATCAGCTTTCATTCGGACAAAAGAAGAAATTTCAACTGGCTTTGGTCTTATCAAGGAATACAGAATATTTAATAATGGATGAACCTGAAAACGGTCTCGACAACGAAAACAGGGAGTTTTTGAGGGATTTAATCAGAGAGCTTTCGGATAACGGAATGTGTGTAATTATATCCTCTCACGACCTTGTAAATATAGAGAATATGTGTGATGAGCTTATTCTTATCGACGAAGGTAATTTGAAATTCAACGGTACGATAGATGACTGTCTTTCAAATATTCAAAAATGGAGAGTCAAAGCAGATAAGGAAGCTTTAAAAGATTTTGTGATAAAAGAAGACTTAGGTAATCTCTTCACGGTTTTAACCAAAGGAGTGAAAGCCGAAAACGAAAATGTTTTGAAAGAAAAAGGCATTGAAATAATAGACATCGAAAAGGTTAGCGTGGCAGACGCTTATACGTATATGAGAAAGGACGGTGCGGCTAATGGCTGATTTATTCAAAGAAACCAAAAGAAACAAAAATTTTATTCTTTTTGAAATCATAGTCTGGATTATAGTATCGGTTGCGGCATTGTTTTATTTAAAAGATATTAATCTGATAGCCACGTTGATTAAAACAATTCCGGAATACAGAAATGCGGGTCATGTTGTATGGCTTTCAGCATTATATATTTCACAGACTTCCTATGGAGTTTTGATACCGGTAATTTTCGGATGCATGATCCTAAGATATGCTGTATTCGAAAATAAAAAACAACAGCTTATAAAAGCCTCATTTCCGATCAGTATGACCGGCGAGAGTCTTTTTGAACTCCTAAACGGCATTGTTCCGATACTTCTTATGTTCTTTATAAGGAATATACTGTCTTTACTCGGATCGTATACCGTAGCGGTAAATACGGTTAATCAAAGAAATCATTTTCACGTAATGGATTTTCTTTATCAGATAGACGAACTCTTACTGGTTATTTTAATATATACAATTTTGGTTATCTCTAAACGAGTAGCATCGAATGTCTGCGGAATGCTTTTGTTTTTCATACTGTCATCGTATGCTTTAACAGGATTATATACCATAATAACGGATATTTTTTTCTTACAAAATATAAAGATTCCCACAAGTGTTATAATTGCCGTTCCCATAATGATATTTTCTGTTTTGACATTACTGCTGTTTTTCATAATAAAGAAAGTTGACATATCAAAAGGCGGAACATATTATTTTAAATCAGTTCATATTTTTGTAATAATCGCTTCCGGAGTATTTTCATACCTTTTCATAATAGAATATGCAAAAATGAACTTCGACAGTATAAATCCGCTTATGGTGATTACATCTTTAATTGTATCAGCCCTGATATCCCTTGGTATCTGGTATCTGACTAAATCACATTATAAATCAAGAGCTTAATTCAATACACTCAGAACTAAAACGAAAAAGGACCCGGATGACTCCGGATCCTTTTTAAGTTTTGTCAAACAATTATTTATTCTGCAATAATTATCTCTGCAAGTTTTTGCGCCTCTTCCTCAGACAAAGCACTTTTCGTTATTCCAAAACCAATATAGTCGTATAGACTTCTGGGCTTTGATATTTCTTTTCTAAATAATTCCGATCATTCATCTTCCTCAATGTAGAATGAAAGCTCTCCGTTCTCATCGACATTAAATGTTACGGTATCTGTTACAAGATAATCTCCGTAAATATCATCGATGCAGAATGCATACATATAATCTCCGCTTATCATAAGGCTGTAATTAATCTCAGGTGTTCCTGATACTGTATATTCATTGCCTTCATAAGTGTATTCGTCTTCGCTGTTAAGGCTGTATGCATAATAAAGGGGAACGATCTTGTCACCTTTCTGGAGTTTGATAATATCTCTTGATGCGGCACCGTTTTCATCAATACCGTCCCATGCACCTTCAATTACAACTGAGCCGTCTTCGAAATACTGATAGAATCTTAAGTTAGTGTCTTTGCCGTTTAACATGATGGGCGAAGTATAAACAACGTATTCATCAGTGATATCAACAATATATGTTGCAAGATTCTGTCCGTCGGGAAGTGAAAGCCAGTAGCCGTCGAAATTGTCTTTGAAAATTCCGTTATCCCAGTCAGAATCAACATCAATTGTCTCACCAAGCTCGATCATTGCTGATTCATCATCAAGAATTTCATAAATCAACGCACATACATCTGCAGTATTGTTGTAGCCTGCATCATCGAGTTGGAACGTATATACTCCGTCATCATCTATGTAAGGAGCCTGTTCAAATGTGATATGACTGCTTTCGCCTGTCGGTTCATATTCGTCCATGTAATCCCAATGATCGTCATCTTCATTTCCGAAATTCCAATCACCGTCTTCATCAAAAAGTTCTGCCTCATCATATCCGTTATCAGAAAGTTTGCCTGCACCGTACTGACCCTGTCTGTCTACCAGAGCAAGATAATAAGGACTTACGCAAACCTGTCCGAATGTGGAAAGTTCATTGGAGCCTTCGATTCCGAGAGGATAATACATTGCCATTCCCGAAGCACCCTGATGTGTGGAACCCGTTACATTGTAAACAACCAGAGAATCAAGATTCTTTCTCACATCTGCCGCTTTGGATGATGCCACACTTCCTGCCTCGATGATACCGCCCATATCTACCATATTGGTATATCCTTCGCTCTTGTCATTTCCGCCGAAATTGTCTGCTGCTTCAATACCACGAACGAGTTTCGCTCTTACCGAAGCATCTTCTGTTGCTTCATATATTTCCTTTGAAAAATCGTTGAATGATACAAGGAAATCATCAACCTTTGAAAGATCAATTACAGAAAGTGTTGTAAGCGCGTCATCTTTCTGTGCCGCACAGCATGCAAGGAAACTGTCGCATACAAC
Organism: Lachnospiraceae bacterium; assembly: GCA_024684055.1. Lineage (GTDB taxonomy): Bacteria > Bacillota > Clostridia > Lachnospirales > Lachnospiraceae > UBA3766. The sequence continues at coordinate 4,840 of JAIKXN010000009.1, forward strand.
CTTACCGAGATCGGCACCGTTTGCACTCGTATTTGATGCAAGGTAACTTCCTATTGCGGTATAATCCCATCCGCTTCCGGGTTCAGTCTCTTCAGAACCGTACATGTAATCAGCATATGTGGCAAGAATATTAGCCGTCTCAATCGTACCCATAAGACAAGCGTCAAAACCGATAAAATCAAATTTTCTTCCGCTTACTTCATAGCCTTTATACAAGCCATCGTCAATTTCCGCAAGGCTCAAAGAATCACCGTCATTATTTTCGTCAAAACATACTCCCGAAATACTTCCGCCGCCATGGTTCCAGAAAATAAGTCCCATGTGCTCGGATGCATAATTCTGTGTACCCCACTGAATGAAATCGGCAAGGGTGTCGGAGTTGCCCATAGCTGCCTCAGAAGTCTCGTTAACAAGTTCCTTTTGAGCGCCTTTTACCATATAGCGCTGAATCTTGCTGCTATCTACAAATTCGTTCCTCCACTGGGAAGTTCCGCCGGTCTGTACTATAAATCTTACATTTTCGCTCGATTCGGCCTTAGCCATTTCTTCAAAATCGGCCGTACCCATTCCGTTAAAAGATTCAAGGTCTGTACCGCACATATAAATAAATATCGTCCATACCCCGTCATCACCTTTAATCGGTTCAACATTGGATTCAGCACGTTTAATCGTGAGTTCTCCCGAATTCTGAGCGACTGACATTTTAAGTCCTCTGATAGCTCCTGCGGACCTTAAATCAACATTGCTCTGCTCTTCGGTTTCTTCAGGTTCAGTGGTTTCAGTCTCTTCAACATACTCATCATCTGTTTCAATGTAACTTTCATCTGACCAGTCGCTGTCATCACATGCTGTTAACATCGATACAGATAAAACACCGGATAATAAAATCGCTAATAGTTTTCTTTTCATATTTTTTTCCTGTATTTTAAATTTCCTGATAGTATTGGATATTCTTAAGTCTTTCCGAATAAAAATCTTTATCGACTGTCTGAACACCTGTTTCTAAAATTAGTAGTTACCAAGTTCCCATTCACCGGTCTCGGCATTCAGCCAGTAAACATTTTCCTGATTGTCTTCTGTCATAGCACCGTAAACACCTTCTTCTTCAAGATATAAATAGATGTATCCGGTTGCCTCATCATAAATGTACCAGTAACCTCCTTCTTCCGTATAAGCCCAGTCATCCTGTGTCCAGCTCGGATCAAGAAGATTCCACCAGTCACTTTCATCGCCGTAATCATCATATTCGTAGTAATCAGGATTGTTGTAATAGTCATCATTACCGTAGTCATCCGAGTAGCCGGATTCATCGTCATCATAACCGTAATTACCGTATCCGTCATCACCGTTAGTCGGAACCTGCTCAGGCATTACACCCTGAATGGCATCAAAGTTGGTTCCGTATGCGTTACCGCCGAAATAATTCTGGAAATTGCATCTGGTTCCTGTTGCCTGAGGAAGGTTGCAGGAAATATTTAAACCGTTATATCCTCTTGTGTGATCTTTGGATATCTGAGCATCCGTAATATTGTAATAAGTATAATAATACGCACCGGGTTGTCCATTTACAGGGTCATCCCACGTACAATCCATTACATAGTATTCGCCATCAAGAAACAAAATATTCCATGCATGTGCTTCACCTGCAAAACCTGTAAGAAGAGCACACGGAATGCCCATTTTATGCATCATGTATGCAAAACATCTTGCATATCCGGCACAAACAGTCTGTTTCCATACAAATCCTGAGTATGCCGACTGGTCCATGTTATTGTGCTGATACGTGATCGTACTTGTAAGATAATCATGTGCGTATTTAACTTTTTCGGCATCATTGGAAAGAGCCCACATATCGGCAAGAGCCTCGTTAACACTATTGTTAACATCATTTTTAAATGCCTCAGGACTGCCCTGGTAATATTCAGGTCTGACAACTGTTACTATTCCGTTCTGATTGTAACTGTAATTAACATTTGGACCTGCCCAGAAAAGTTCGGGATGATCAAATGTAACGGAAAAATAAATATCTGAAATAACATCCTGAGGAACAGCCACGTTCATGACAATTTCCGCCTCACCGTTTGAAATTCCCTTGCAGATCTGATCATAAGCCATCTGATACTGTTCGGGAAGAATGCTCCTGTACATATAAAAATCTTCAGGAAGCGGAGTTCCGTCAAGCATCGTTCCTACTGTCTGATTGATGTGTTTTGTGCTTCTTCTGACGGCTCTGGTAGGGTTCTCATCAAGTGCGGATTCCATCTCCATAACAAATCCGCCGCTTGCGAGTTCGATGTTTTCATCCATCACACCTTCCTCACCCAAAGCCACATACTCAACTTTGCCTCCGGATACGGTATCACCCGGGGCCGATTCATCAACCGCATCAGTTTCTTCGACTGATTCTGCTACTGTTTCCTGGTTCACAGGTTCTTCATCAACCCAGTCTTCATCCGAACAACTTATAAGCGTCGAAACGGATAATGCACCTGCGAGAACCAGAGCCATTAATTTTCCCTTTTTCACCTTTCAAATCCTCCTTTTTTTTACATTATAAAGCCCGGGTAGAATTTTTCTGTCAGAATCAATTAGCCCGGGTTTTTTATATACTATTATGCACATTCGAGAAATAATTTTACTCTTTTAATGTTCGTTTGTCCATCAAAAATAATATTAAAAATTCAAACAAATAGTCTGCTGTCTTAAATATTTCAAACAAATGCAAATAATCAGTAAACTTCAAATCAAATACATTAAGAAAATATCACGAATAAATCCATGAAGTTTTCTTAGAATAATACATTAAGAAAATATTCACGAATAAATCCATGAAGTTTTCTTAGAATATATCCAGCGAACTGTCCAGATAAATCTCTTCTCTCACATTAAGGATAAATTCGGGTTTCGTCATATAGTAAAGCAGGAATTCAAGAATCATCGCACTTCCCAGGCTTCTGCCTTCAATCTTAAATTGCGAGAAGCCTTTCGGAACATAAATATTTAAAATATCATCCGTACCGATAAACCCGGGATTTTTCATTGCTTCGGAAAAACGATATCCGTCTTCGGCATTCGGTGAAACACAAATATGATCTTCACAATCCTCTCCCAGACTTTTCCTGCTGACATTTTCATAACAGTTCTTTCTGTCAAAACAATCAAACCGGCAGCATTCGTTGCAAAGAAATTCTACTTTGTTTTTCTGTTCTCCGCTTAATTTATTCAGTTTTTCGAATTCTTTGTTTAATCTGAAATCGGGAACAATGAATCTGAAATCACTTCGATTTAATTCATTTTCAAATTCGTCAAAACCGGTAAGTACTTTTGTAGTCGAAGAAACAAAATAAAACCCGGGATAATGCTTCTTAATATATTCAAGAAGCAGATCCGAATAAATAATTATTCCGTTTTCAGCCTCACCGTTATGTTCAAATGTTTCGCACAAACGATTGCATTTTTTGTCGTTTAAATGTTCTTCTTTAAGCAGCGAATTGCTGAAAGTAAGACGTGAGGAAATGTTATATTCTCTCATAAGTAAAGCGGCATCTTCAGCTTTTGCATCGCCGAATCCCACTCTCCCGCCTCCCCATATACAATCAGCCGGAGCTCCGTATACGGAACCGATTTCGCACCATTCATAAAAATATTCCCTGTGTTCCCTGAATAAAGGAAGAAAAACTTTATAAAACTCATAAAACTCAAAGAGCCCCGGGAGATGGTAATAAACCTTAGTTTCTTTAAACATACTTTTCACTCGGTATCTTTAATCCTATTCTTTCTTTCAGATGATTATATCATACTGCTGTCTTTAGTAAAAAATAAACCGTTAAAAGTTCTATGGAACCCCGCTTCTGACATGCGGCATTTAAACCAAAAAAATGAGAGGAAAACTTTCGCTTCCTCTCATCCGTTTAATGTAAAAAGGGTATATATTGATATTATTTTGTGAATGTTACGTTAAAATCTCCTGCAGATACTTTTGCTTTAATATTCTTGTCTGCGCCGTTGTCATCCTTGAAATCCTGTACGTGAGTTCCGTCAATTTCAATATCGCCTGCCGAAGCATCAATATCATAGTTAAAATCATCTTTCTCACCTATAATATTTAAGCTTATCGATCCGGCCGAAATTTTTGCATCAACCGATCCAACCTCTGAATTTTTCGCACTGAAATCTCCGGCAGAATTTTCCAGTTTGCAGTCTCCGAGTTTTGAGTCCGAAACTTTGGTATCTCCGCTCGAAGAATGAATATACAGATTTCCGAGTTCACACTTGTCGAAACTGTTGCTTCCTGCAGAAATATTATCTGTATAATCTTCTGCTTTAAAGTTTGTAAAAATCGAATCACCTGCTGACTGCTTCTTTTCAAACTTCGTAAATGAAGAGTCGCTTATCTGAATTTCGCCGGCACTGATATGAATAAATAAATCTTCACCGTTTTCGCTGTCTTTGATCACAACTTCGCCTGCTGACGAATGAATTTTTCCTTTAACATCAAGACCTTCGATCGTAAAATCGCCCGATGACTTGCTGATATCCAGATTTTTCAAACTGTCCTTCTTTACAGTGATTTCGATAATATTGTCTTCTTCGTTATAGACGTCAATACCTACCTTTACGTACAATCCATTTTCTTTGTTATTTACGCTGAGTTTTCCGTTCTCGCAATTAATTTCAGGTTCAAGTCTTTCCGCAACTTTATAGTAAACCTCATTTTTATCACCCGGTTTAACTTTAACATCAACCTCTGTTGTGTAAACCGAAAGATCATCAAAATCTTCAATTTCTATTGTTTTTTCCACCATTTTCTGATTGTCAAGCGATAAGATTTTATGATCCTTTAAGTCATATGCAAAACTAAGCGAACCACCAAGGCACTTTCCTGCCATCAAAACTCCGACGCCTATTACAAGGATTCCCAAAGCACCTAATGCAATCCATTTTAAAACTTTATTCATTACTGATTCCTCCTGCTTATCATCTTTTTACAAATGAAAACTAAAAGTTTTATTGTAAGTTCTGCGATTCCGATTGCCAAAAGTGTAAGCAATACGCCAACCGCAAGCATTATCAAACCTGATCCGATCACTACGAGTTTCTGCGCAAACCCCGGGGAGACAAGAGATATAATAACCATAAATATAGCTGTTACGATCAAACCGATACCTGCCGCTCCAAAGGAAAGTACCAAACTTGCGATTACCACCAGAACGCTGAAAAGTACAGCTATAAGGGCGATTGCTATCGGAAGCGTCACCGGTAAGGAGCAGATCATAAGAATTGTCATCCAGATTATCCTGGCTCCGTTCTTGGCTGATTTTTTCTCATCCCGTTTATCAATCTGCTTCTGCGTACATTCTGCGATGATGTTTTTTGCAATCTCCTTTGGATTTCCGAGTCTGTCTTCAACTTTTTCGCCTTCCGCAAACTGCATTTCATCTATGTACTCGGAATAATAATCCAGAGCATCCTGTCTGTCTTCTTTGGGCAGATACTTTAATTGCTTTTCCAGACTGCCCATGAATTCTTTTTTATTCATTTACATCTCCTCCTATCAGTCTGTCTACCTTCGTTTTGTAGTCCGCCCATTCATTTCTGTAAAACTCAAGTAACTCATTTCCTTTATCTGTTATTGAGTAATATCTTCTGTTTCTGCCTTCAAAAGGCTGATCGTATGTGGTCAGAAATTCTGATTTCTGAAGTCGTCTCAGAACCGGGTAAAGTGTTGATTCCGATATGTCTACGACTTCCTTGACTCTCTGTGTAAGCGTGTACCCGTAAGCATCGCTTTGTGCCACGATACCGAGCACGCAAGCGTCTAACAGCGGCGCCGTAAGTTGATAAGTCATATCCGCTCCCTCCTGTTTAGTTTTTATATTCGAATTGAAACTTTATATCTCTTGCTTACGTATAATACTATACGGCGTATAATATTGTTTGTCAACACATATTATATAAATTTAAAAAAATTTTTCGAATAGCCTGAATTCCGCATAAAACAGCCATTTCTGCGTCATTTATTCTCTTTATCATAAAAAAATATCTGCCCTTTAACATTATAAAAAGGGCCTTCCTTTTTCAGGAAAGCCCTTTGTTTTGTGTTTTAATATGCTGTAAATTCACCATCTTTAACATCGATGGTTATTGTGTCGCCCTCTTTCAGATTGCCGCCAAGGATAAGTTTAGCTGCCAGTGTTTCAACTGTTTTCTGTACATATCTTTTAAGAGGTCTTGCTCCATAGTTGGGATTATATCCTTCATTAATTACTTTCTCTTTCGCGGCATCGGTTAACATAACTTTGTATTCTCTGTCCTCAAGTCTCTTATTAAGGTCATTAATGATAAGATCGAGAATACCGCTGATTTCTTTCTTGCCGAGAGGCTTGAAAAGAATCGTTTCATCGATACGGTTAAGGAATTCAGGTCTGAAGAACTTGTGAAGCATGCCTGTTACGGTCTCTTCGACATTATCTTCAAATTCACCGTTTTCATTTATTCCTTCAAGCAAAACATCCGCGCCGATATTTGATGTCATTATAATAATGGTATTTTTAAAGTCGACCGTCTTGCCGTGCGAATCGGTGATACGTCCGTCATCAAGTACCTGAAGAAGTACGTTGAATACATCGGGATGCGCTTTTTCCACTTCATCGAAAAGAACAACCGAATAAGGTTTTCTTCTTACCGCCTCGGTAAGCTGTCCGCCCTCATCATATCCCACATATCCGGGAGGCGCTCCGATCAGTCTCGATACGCTGTACTGCTCCATGTACTCACTCATATCGATTCTTACTATATTATTTTCATCATCAAAGAGCGATTCGGCGAGTGCTTTGGCAAGTTCCGTCTTACCTACACCGGTAGGTCCGAGGAAAAGGAATGAACCAATGGGTTTTGTGGGATCCTTGATTCCGGCTTTCGATCTGATGATAGATTCGGTAACTTTAGTTACTCCGTCATCCTGACCGATCACTCTCTTATGAAGTTCATCTGCCAGATGAAGAACCTTGTTTCTCTCCGATTCGTTGAGTTTGGCTACCGGAATGCCGGTCCACCTTGAGATAATACGGGCAATTTCCGTATCGGTTACTCTCTCGTGAACCATCGAATCGTCTTTCTTTTCGGCCATCTTCTCTGCTTCGTCAAGACTTGCTTTGAGTCTGGGCAGTTCGCCATAAGTAAGTTCGGCAGCTTTTGCGAGATCGCCTTCACGTTTTGCTATTTCTATCTTCGAATTAAGGGCATCGATTTCCTCTCTCATCTTGGAGAGTTTGTCTACCGCACTCTTTTCATTCTCCCATTTTGCCTTTGCATTTGCAAAATCTTCCTTTTCAACAGCAAGATCCGCCAGAAGATCCGAGAGTCTCTGAGCACTCTGGCTGTCTTCTTCTTTCTTTAAAGCCTGAACTTCGATTTCCATCTGAAGAATCTTACGCTGTTTTTCATCAAGCTCCGTGGGAAGCGAATTTAATTCCGTCTTTATAAGAGCACATGCTTCATCCACAAGGTCTATGGCTTTATCCGGAAGGAATCTGTCCGAAATATATCTGTCTGAAAGAACGGCAGCCGCAACCAGGGCATTATCCATTATCTTTACTCCATGATATACTTCGTATCTGTCCTTTATACCTCTTAATATTGAAATTGTATCTTCAACTGTAGGTTCATCAACAAGAACAGGCTGGAATCTTCTCTCAAGCGCGGCATCCTTTTCGATATACATTCTGTATTCGTCAAGTGTCGTTGCGCCGATACAGTGAAGTTCACCTCTTGCAAGCATGGGCTTTAACATATTTCCGGCATCCAGTGCACCGTCAGTTTTTCCCGCACCTACAATTGTATGAAGTTCATCGATGAAAAGTATTATTTCACCGTTAGAAGATTTAACCTCATCCAGAACTGCTTTTAATCTTTCCTCGAATTCACCCCTGTATTTGGCACCCGCAATAAGCGAACCCATATCAAGAGCAAAAATGGTCTTATTCTTAAGATCGTCGGGAACATCCTTGTTAACTATTCTCTGTGCAAGCCCTTCGACTACTGCCGTTTTACCGACACCCGGTTCTCCGATAAGAACAGGGTTGTTCTTTGTCTTACGGCTTAATATCCTGATAACGTTTCTTATTTCGCTGTCCCTGCCGATGACGGGATCCATCTTTCTGTTCTTTGCTTTTTCGACAAGATCGGTACCGTATTTGTTGAGTGCGTCATATGTTCCTTCGGGATTGTCGCTCGTAACCTTCACATTTCCTCTTACACTTGAAAGCGCTGTAAGGAATCTTTCCCTGGTTATTCCGTATTCCCTGAAAATCTCAGCTATTTCCTTGTTGGGATGGTCGATTATAGACAGGAAAAGATGCTCAACGGAAACATACTCATCGCCCATTTTCTTGGCCTGGTTTTCCGCAGTAATGAGAACTTCGTTAAGTTTCTGTCCGATTCTCATCTCACCGCCGCTGACCTTAACTCTTTTCTCTATAGCCTGCTCAACCCTGCGGGTGAATTCATCGCAGTTTATCTCCATCTTCTCGATAAGCTTTAAGATAAGACTGTCATCAATCTTAAGCAAAGCATATAAAAGATGTTCTTCTTCTATTTCCTGATTTCCGTACTCAACAGCGAACTGCTGAGCCATATTTACTGAATTTTGTGAGTTTTGTGTAAATTTCGCTATATTCATAAAATCGCCTTCTTTCAAAAATTTCGCCCTGAAGCAAAACCCTGAATGTCTTTTTAACCATTGAAACACGCATATCTTTTAAGACAATATTATAATAATACACATTTTAGCACTCGTCAAGAGGGAGTGCTAACAAAATTTATTTTTTCATCAGATATGCATATATATAATGAAATTTATTTGTTGTAACTGAATGTCAAAAATGATAAAATGTTAGTGTATGTAGCCTTATGGGAGAAGAAATGGACTGGCTTAAAAATTATATCAATTACATACGGGAAGTTATGCGCGGAGAAGAGTATCTTTCTGAAAGGGAAAAATTTACTCTTATTCTTCATATTTGCGCTTTTTCGCACCTTATGTTTGCCGTCCTCTTTTTCTGTTTTGATAATATCCTTCTGATGTTATATAATCTTCTCTCGTTTTTGATTTACGAATCAATGATCTCATTTGCAAAAAACAAACGATTCAAAGTGATTACTTTTGCCATGTCGTTCGAAGTATCGCTGTTCGTTATATTAACGACGCTCGCTTACGGAAGCGGACTTCATTTCAATCTCTTCTGCTTCCTTATGATACCCGCGACATTTTATGTGACCAATTCGACAAAGGCATTCAAGCATCCTTATCTGGTATCTTCCGGCATCAGTATCATATCGCTTGGAACCTACATTTTTTCCATAATGTACAAAACCGAAAGATATCAGGCGCTTTTTGAAAAATCGCCAAAACTCGTTACGGCGACTTCTATTATAAATATTTTTATTACCGTTCTTCTTCTCGCACTCTTCTCTGCCATATTTACAATAGAGATGAAAAACAGCACGCTTACTCTGGAGAACCGTACAAAACAGCTTAAGGCTTTATCAAGTATCGATCCTCTCACCAAGCTTGCCAACAGAAGAAGCATGACCGAAAAACTTAACATCGCCATGCATCTTTTAAAGAAAGACAAAAAAGTATTCAGTCTCATTCTCGGTGATATAGATGATTTCAAAAAAGTTAACGATACATACGGTCATGACTGCGGAGACAAAGTTCTCGTAATGGTTGCTGATACGATCACTTCGCAGCTTCGTGACGGAGATTTCGTTTGCAGATGGGGAGGCGAAGAAATCCTGATTCTTGTAAACGGAAATATCGACGCAGCAAGATCTCTCGCCGAGAGAATTTTAGCCAAGATTAAAGCTACTGATGTAGTTTATGAAAATAAAAAAGTATATGTAACCATGACATTCGGTGTTGCCGAAGCCAATGAAAGTCTGAGGATTGAGGATTTCATCCAGAAAGCCGATAACAGACTTTACTACGGCAAGTCACACGGAAAGAGTCAGGTTGTGGCTCAGAACCCTCCCGTGGTCTGAGCTGACGGAAAGGAAAAAGAAATGATAAGTGCAAACAACGTATCTTTACGCTTCGGAAAGAAAGCTCTTTTTGAGGATGTAAACATAAAATTCACAGAAGGAAACTGCTACGGTATTATCGGAGCAAACGGCGCCGGTAAATCCACATTCTTAAAGATTCTTTCAGGTGAACTCGAAACTACCACAGGTGATATTTCCATCACACCCGGACAGCGTTTAAGTGTTCTCGAACAAGACCACTTCAAGTATGATTCCTATACTGTAATGGATACCGTTATTCTCGGTAATCCCAGACTTTATGAGATCATGAAGGAAAAAGATGCGATCTACGCAAAAGAAGACTTTTCCGACGAAGACGGAATCAGAGCCAGCGAACTCGAAGGAGAATTCGCGGAACTTGACGGATGGGAAGCAGAATCAAACGCAGCCAACCTTTTAAACGGTTTGGGTATTGAAACGGAATTACATTATTCAATGATGTCGGACCTGGGCGGTAACGAAAAAGTTAAAGTACTTCTCGCCAAGGCTTTGTTCGGTAACCCCGATATCCTTCTTCTCGACGAACCTACAAACCACCTCGATCTCGATGCCATCGCATGGCTTGAAGAATTCCTGATCAACTTTGAAAATACCGTTATCGTAGTATCTCACGACAGACATTTCCTTAACAAGGTTTGTACACAGACTGCAGATATCGACTACGGCAAGATCCAGCTTTACGCAGGCAACTACGATTTCTGGTTCGAATCTTCCCAGCTTCTCGTTAAACAGATGAAAGAAGCCAACAAGAAAAAAGAAGAAAAGATCAAGGAATTACAGGAATTCATCAATCGTTTCTCCGCAAACGCTTCCAAATCAAAGCAGGCTACTTCCAGAAAAAGAGCTCTTGAAAAAATCGAACTTGAAGAAATCAAACCTTCAAGCAGAAAATATCCTTACATCGATTTCAGACCTGACAGAGAAATCGGTAACGAAGTTCTTCAGGTTGAAAACCTTTCAAAGACAATCAACGGAGAAAAGGTACTCGACAACATTTCTTTCATTTTAAACCGTGAAGACAAAGTTGCATTTGTCGGAAGTAATGAAATCGCAACAACTACACTCTTCCAGATTCTCGCAGGAGAAATGGAACCCGATGAAGGAACTTACAAATGGGGCGTAACCACATCACAGGCTTATTTCCCCAAGGATAATACAAACGAATTCAACACTGATGATATCATTACAGACTGGCTCATGGGCTACTCTCCCGTTAAGGATATCACTTACGTAAGAGGTTTCCTCGGAAGAATGCTCTTCTCTCAGGACGATGCTCTTAAAAAAGTTAAGGTTTTATCCGGTGGTGAAAAGGTAAGATGTCTTCTTTCAAAGATGATGATTTCAGGCGCTAACTGCCTCATCCTCGATGAGCCCACAAACCACCTCGACATGGAATCAATTCAGGCATTAAACAACGGCCTTATCAGATTCTCAGGCGTAGAACTTTTCTCATGCCACGATCATCAGTTCATCGAAACAACTGCCAACCGTATCATGGAAATCATGCCCGGCGGCCAGTTAATCGACAAGATTACAACATACGACGATTATCTTGCAAGCGATGAAATGGCAAGAAAGAGAACCATTTACATAGCAAAGAAGGAAGAAGACGAAAACTAAATGCAGGCTATAGACTTACATGTTCATTCAACATTTTCAGACGGCACATTAACTCCTTCGGAGCTTGTGGATCTGGCTTTAAAATCCAACCTTGAGGCTTTCGCTCTCACCGACCACGATACCACGGAAGGTATTAATGAAGCCATAAGTGCCGCCAAAACAAAGAATCTCGAAGTAATACCCGGAATAGAATTTTCTACGGATTACAACAAAAAAGACATTCATATTCTCGGTTACTATATAAATCCCTTTAATACCGAATTCTGTGAAAAAGTTGCGGAATTCAGAAATTCAAGAGAAATAAGAAACGTAAAAATGTGCAAAAAATTATCGGAACTGGGAATCGCAATCGACTACGATTCCTTCATTTCCGAGTTTCCGGACTGTGTTATCACCAGAGCACATTATGCTAAATATCTTGTTAATCACGGATACGTCAAAACCATTGAAGAAGCTTTTGAAAAATACATCGGCGACCACTGCCCCGGTTTTATCCCGAGAGAAAAGATCACTCCCGCGCAGGCAGTAGGACTTATTCTTCAAAACGGCGGAATTCCTGTTCTCGCGCATCCCATTCTCTACAAATATTCGGATAAAGATCTCGAAAAACTCGTTTCCGATCTTAAAAGAGTCGGACTGGTCGGAATTGAAACCATCTATTCCACCTACTCTGCCGATGACGAGAAACACATAAGAAAACTTGCAAGCAAGTACAAGCTTATCATTACAGGCGGTTCGGATTTCCACGGTAGCAACAAGCCCAATCTTTCACTGGGCTGCGGAAAAGGCAATCTCTACATTCCCGCCAAACTCCTCACATCTCTTAAGAAGGAATACTTACGCGGTTTCGTTTCAAACCGTGCTATTCACTGTGCCCTCTTCTTCGATCTTGACGGAACGCTTTTGAATGATGAGAAAATCATCACTCCCATTACGAAAGCTCTTCTCACCAAAGCATGCGAAAAAGGTCACAAATTCATTATCAATACAGGAAGACCTCTGGCATCCGCTCTTCAGATTGTCGAAAGACTCGGTATTGAGGATATCTGCGATTATATTGCTGCGTTTAACGGCGGAATGGTATATAACTTCAAGACAAAACAGATAACTCACAAAACTACCCTCAAAAAAGAATTCTGTGAAGCAGTCAAAAAAATAGCAACCGAAACAGGCTGCCATTTCCATACTTACAGCGATTATGAAATTCTTACCGAGAAAGCTACCGAGGAAGTTGAGTATTATACAAATTACGTCGGACTTCCCTACAGAGTTATCCCCGATGTGATCAAAGAAGATACACCCTACAAATTCCTTATAATGAATTTTAATAATCCTGATAAACTTCTTACTGCAAGAAAGAAAATCGAGGAAGAATTAAAAGACAATGTTCAGGTTTTGTTCTCAAGCGATAAATTCCTTGAAGTCATCCCCAAAGAATCCGGTAAAGGAAACGCGCTCAGAGCAATCGCAAAGACCTGCCAGATAAAAGAAATTCACACCTACGCTTTTGCCGATGAAGAAAATGATATTTCTCTTTGCGAAGCAGCAGGAAAAAGCGTCTGCCTCATAAACGGCAACCCTAAATTAAAAGCAGTCTGCGATTACATCACGTTTAAAGATAACAACAATGACGGTCTCGCAGACTTCCTTGAATTCTTTTCATAGAACTTAATTCTGTTTACGGAAACAGATCAATAATTATTGAATCGAGTTTATCGATACATTCTCATGTATTACGAATGCACATCAGATTTCCGATTCTTCATTTCTGATTTCTTCGTATTCTTTGCATATTGGAAAATTATTTTTAACACACAATTCATCCAAAAGAGAGAGCAAAAATCTGCTTTCTCTTTTTCTGTTAAGATTATAAAGAATAACCACTTCATTATTCTTAAGATAACTTACCAGGAAATTGAGTTCTCCCATCGATTCAACCTGAGCCATGAGATTATTGCAGTAATTCCTGTAAGCTTCTTCTTTCGCAGCGTTTCTTGCCGCAATCGCATCCGCATTGTCAGCTGCCGCCGCTCTTCTCATCGAGCCTGAAGAAGCTGATGAAGAATTTTTACCGGCGTCAGCCTGAGCTTTATCAGTATCTTTAACTGATTTTCTGCCCGTTTTTGATTTTCCGTTTTCGTCTTTTGAAGACTTCCTGCTTTCTTTAGTTTTTCCTTCTTTAGACTTTCTTTCTTTTGCAGTTTTGTCAGCATCTTTCGAAGCCTTTTTACCCGACTCTTTGATCTCGGGATATTCAATGTCGCCGATAATCTCCTCTGCCGTCATTCCGAGAATATGTCCGAGTCTGATAACAGTTTCCGCGGAACATTTAAGAATATCCGACTTACCCGTACAGATATCGCATATGGTAGAATACGGTACACCCGATTGTTTTGACAGTTTATATTTACTTATTTTTTTCTCTTCAAGAAGTTTGCTGAAATCCATTTTTCCGACCCCAATATATTTATTACACCTTCTATTATTTTATAAAACTTTATATAAAAAGTATATAAGCTTTTATTCCGACTGATTAATCATTTTGATCGTTTCGTATATTGCCGAAACAGGAAGCCCTACAACATTGTTGTAATCTCCGTCAATCTTCTCAACGTATTTTCCGAAAAGCCCCTGAATACCATACGCTCCGGCTTTATCATAAGGCTCGTCGGAGGATATGTAACTCTCAATTTCTTCACCGCTCATTTCATATACATAAACTTTTGTTTCCACGCTTTCGGATATATGTTTTCCTTGATGATCAATAAGGGTAAATCCTGTAAATACCGAATGCACATTTCCGGATAAAGCCCTGATCATTGCGCGTGCATCTTCTTTGTCCTTCGGCTTTCCGAGTATCTTTCCTTCGGCATATACTACCGTGTCCGCCCCGAGAATATAATCTCCTTTATTTAATAAAGGATTTCCTTCTTCCTTTATCTTTTTATAAACAGCATCCGCTTTGATTGAAGATAATTCGAGTACGAGTTTTTCAGGATCGGTTTCATTTATGTTCTCATCCGCTTCGGATACGATTATTAAAGGCTTGATACCTATGTTTTCAAGAAGTTCTTTTCTTCTCGGTGATTTCGATGCCAGTATTATCATCATTAACCTCTCTAATCTATAAAACCGGCCCGGAAATATACCGGACCGGTTCAAAATTCTTTTCTTTCAGATTATAACATCTTTTCCATTTCTGCCTTAACCGCATTGATCGCATCATCAATACCTGCAGGATTCTTGCCGCCTGCCTGAGCCATGTTGGGACGTCCGCCGCCGCCTCCTCCCACGATGGGAGCAACTGCTTTGATAAGATTTCCCGCATGCGCGCCGGCTTTAACTGCACCATCGGTAGCCATGGCAACCATGTTGACTTTTCCGTCCTGTGTCGAGAAAAGAACAACCACGCCTTCACCGATCTTTGTCTTAAGCTGATCGCCCAGATCACGAAGACCGTTCATGTCAACGCCTTCAATCTTTGCAGCAAGTACTTTCGTTCCTTTGACCTCAACCATCTGATCGGTTACATCTCCGAGAGCTTCTTTTGCAGCCTTGCTCTTTAATGATTCAAGTTCCGAATTAAGAGCCTTGACTTCGCCGAGAAGATGAGTAATCTTATTTGCAAGGTCGTTAGGATTTACCTTTGCGGCCTTTGCAGCTTCCATTAAAGTATTTTCGATCTCACTGTAGTACTTGATCACTCCGTCGCCCGTAAGAGCTTCGATACGTCTTACTCCTGCAGCAACACCCGATTCGGAAAGGATCTTGATGTACTGAATATCAGATGTATTCTTAACATGAGTACCACCGCAAAGTTCTACGGAAAATGCTTCTTTGTAATCAGCTTCAGTATCGCCTGTTTCGCCTTTACCCATACTTACGACTCTTACTGTATCGCCGTATTTTTCTCCGAAAAGAGCCATTGCTCCGGTCTTCTTTGCATCGTCGATGCTCATCTCATCCGTATTAACATCAAGTGCCGCAGCAATTTCTTCATTTACGATTTTCTCAGCAGCTTTAATCTGTTCTTCAGTCATTGCTTCGCCGTGAGAGAAGTCAAATCTGAGTCTGTCGGGTGTAACAAGCGAACCCTTCTGCTCAACATGATCTCCGAGAACAGTCTTTAATGCTTTCTGTAAAAGATGTGTTGCGGAATGGTTTCTGCATGTTCTGTTTCTGACAGATGTATCTGTGCTTATTAATGCTTCTGCATCTTTTGAGATCGTTCCCTTTGCAACATATCCGATATGTCCGATAAGATTCGAATTGATATGTACTGTTTCTTTAACAACGAATTCGCCGTCTTTGGTAGAAATGATACCTGTATCACCCTGCTGACCGCCCATTGTTCCGTACATACATGTCACATCGGTTACAACAATACCGTTCTGCTTTTCACCGAGTGAATCTTTTGCAGATGTTTCGTTATTTTCTTCAAGTGCGAGAGCAAGGATCTTTGCACCGCACTCAAGCGTATCATATCCTACGAACACAGTCTTAACCGAATCATCAAGTGAAGAAAATGCATCTGCGCCGTTTGAAAGTTTAGCTGAGAAGTTCTGGTTGTCTCTGGCTTTCTGCTTCTGTTCTTCCATTGCTGCTTTGAAGCCTTCTTCATCTACGCTTAAGCCTTCTTCGCCCGCAAGTTCAACGGTAAGTTCGATGGGAAATCCGAACGTATCATAAAGATAAAATGCGGATTTTCCGTCGATTTCCTTCTTGTTTGCGGCAAGGTTTTCATCAAGGATCTTCTTGAATTCCTTCATACCGTTTTCAAGTGTACTTTCGAAACGCTCGATTTCCTTTGTAAGCTCGTTAAGAACGAATTCTCTGTTCTTTACAAGTAAAGGGTAGCTTTCGTTATAAATCTCATCAATAAAAATCGTAGCGATCCTGATGATGTTTTCTTTCTTAAGATTAAGTGCTCTTGCATGTCTTACGGCACGACGGATAAGACGACGAAGAACATATCCTGCTCCCGCATTTGAAGGAACAAGCTTGGCAGCATCACCGATAAGCATAACACTTGTTCTTGTGTGATCCGCGAGTATTCTCATGGATTTTGTGAGTTTTTCGTCACTGTTGTATTTAACCTTTGATACCTCTTCGATGTACGAAATAACGGGTACGAAAAGGTCAATCTGGTAAACATCTCTTGAACCGTTTAAGAATGCAAGGATTCTCTCGAGTCCCCATCCCGTATCAACGTTCTTCTGCTTAAGAGGTGTGAGTGAACCGTCCTTGTGCTTCTCGTACTGCATAAAAACGTCGTTTCCGAGTTCAGTATATTTTCCGCAGGAACATCCGGGTCCGCAGTCAGGTCCGCAGTCAGGTCTGTCAGCAATGTAGAACATTTCACTGTCAGGTCCGCAGGGGCCGTACTCAAGTCCCCACCAGTTATCTTCCGCGGGAAGGTAATAAATGTTTTCTTTTTTGAATCCCGATTCTATTCTGTACTGAGCGCCTTCTTCGTCTCTGGGTGCATTCTCATCGCCTGCGAAAACTGTTGCTGCAAGATGATCTGCATCAAATCCGAATACTTCGGTAAGCAACTCGTAACTCCACTTTGTTCTTTCTTTTTTGAAATAATCGCCGAGGCTCCAGCTTCCCATCATTTCAAAGAAAGTTACGTGACTTTTATCTCCGACTGAATCAATATCATTTGTACGAACACAACCCTGAACATTGCAGAGTCTTGTTCCCATGGGATGCTTCTGTCCGAGTAAATAAGGCATAAGAGGCTGCATTCCGGCTACATTAAAAAGAACACCTGTTGAACCGTCAGATACGAGCGAAACCGCACCTACGTCAACATGTCCTCTCTCGATGTAGAACTGCTTCCATGTTTTTCTCAATTCGTTTGAGGTAAATTGTCTCATTATCTCTTGTCTCCTTTATCTGCAAACCCTTTGCAAGGTTTAATTATCTAATCCGTAAAAATCTGTACCCAGTAATTACCGTATTCTCCGCCGGAAATATATCCGACTCCGATCTTTGAGAATGACGGATTTAAAATATTCGCTCTGTGTCCGTAAGAATTCATCCACGCTTCAACCACATCTTCGGGGGTGGGCTGTCCGGCTGCTATATTTTCGCCGCATGCACTCCATGTAACATCCGAAAGCATTGAAGTAAACTCGCTTCCGTCAGGTCTTTTATGGTCGAATTTTCTTGTGATCTCTTCCGCTCTTATTTCGGCTTTTTCATCAAGAACTATATCTACAGTAAGCGGATCAAGTCCGAGTTCCGCTCTCTTTTCATTGCAGATTTCAATAACCCTGTCGGTAAATAAATTGTAGTCTTCGTTTACGTCACTTACTGCATCTTCACTGTCTGCAGCATTTTCGGGAGCACCGGTATTTTTGGCATTTTCGCCTGCCTCATTTTTACCGGTTATTAAATCTTCTGCTTCTTCAGAATGCTCCTTATCATAAGTTTCCTTATTGATCAGGAATTTCTGGAAAGTAAAACCTTCTTCCGAATCATATTTAAATCTGTACCATCCGTTGGTACTTTCACCTGTCAGTTCAACAACATCGCCTATCGTCAGTGTGCCGAGTTTGGCAAAATCCGTCGAAGGACCTTTTCTGACAACAGCATTCTTAACCACTACCATCTCGCCCTGAGTGGCAGTGATTTCAAAATCCTCTATAAACGGACCGTCATCTTCTTTTCCGGAATCCTGCTTGTCATCATTTGCAGTTTCTGTTTCAGCGCTCCCGTTTTCATTGGCATTTGCACTGTTATCCGGATCATTTTCTTTTAATTTTTCCGATTCACGATCTTCGTTAACGTTATCTTTATTATCATCGACATTTTTAATGTCGTTATTTTCAACTAAATTGACTATAGGACTACTTTCTGCAGCAATCGGACCGCCGGCACCGTTTAAATCATACGTACCGGAAACCTGAAAATTCGCGCACGCCGTAGCCATCGAAACCATAAGCGCAAGTGTGACGCAGCAAATCCGGTTTTTCATATACTGTCCCCCAACATTTTATGAAATAAGCCTTCTCTTTATATAACGAAACGGCACCCGAAGCCTCTTTCGAGACTTCGAGTGCACAATCAAAATGCTCTCAAGCGCCGTATTTACGGGCTTTTCACACTTCGTAAATCTTTTTTTGATAATTAACCCAAAACTATGAATTAATCAGATTAGATTTCATGAATCTTTCTCTGTACATATTTTGTATGAAGAACTTCATGAGCTCTGTGGCTGTTAGGCTCGCCAAAGTATTCAGCATAAAGCTTCTTAACAGATTCGTTCTCATGAGATTTTCTTCTGGGCATGTTCTCATCATAGTTGTAAAGCGCTTTAGCTCTTTCAGCTCTGATGTCTGTGAAGTTACGAACAGAAGCAGGAACCTGAGGCTGACCGCCGCCGTTTACGCAACCGCCGGGACAAGCCATGATTTCAACGAATGTGTAATCTGCTTCGCCTGCACGGATCTTATCCATGATAACTCTTGCGTTTGCAAGACCTGAAGCAACAGCAACCTTAACGGACATGCCTGCTACTTCGTATGTAGCTTCCTTGATACCTTCTACGCCACGTACTTCCTTGAACTCAAGAGGAGAATCATTTGTTTCGCCTGTGAGTTTCCAAACTGCTGTACGAAGAGCTGCTTCCATAACACCGCCGGTAGCACCGAAGATAACTGCTGCACCTGTTGACTCACCCATGGGATCGTCAAATGCTTCATCCGGAAGTCTCTTGAAGTCGATACCGCATCTTTCGATAAGTCTTGCAAGTTCTCTCGTTGTCATTGTGTAATCAAGATCGGGAACACCTGCTGCTGACTGATCGGGTCTGCCGATTTCAAACTTCTTGGCTGTACAAGGCATTACTGATACGGAAACGATATCCTTGGGATCCCATCCCATCTTCTCTGCATAGTATGTCTTTAAGATACCGCCGAACATCTGCTGAGGAGACTTGCAGGATGATAAGTGATCAAGCTGATCGGGATAGTAATGCTCGCAGAACTTGATCCATCCGGGTGAACAGGATGTAATCATGGGAAGTACACCGCCGTTTGTTACTCTGCCGAGAAGCTCTGTAGCTTCTTCCATGATTGTAACGTCTGCTCCGAAATCTGTATCAAATACTTTCTCGAATCCGATACGACGAAGAGCTGCGGCCATCTTTCCTTCAACACCTGTACCCATTTCGTATCCGAAAGGCTCACCAAGTGCTGCTCTTACAGCGGGAGCTGTCTGAACAACAACGTGCTTTGAAGGATCAGCGATAGCTTCCATGATCTTGTCAACATCTGATTTCTCGTAAATAGCACCTGTAGGACAAACTGCGATACACTGACCACAGCATACACATGCTGTTTCGCCAAGACCCATTCCGAAAGGAGAAGCGATCTCTGTGATGAAACCTCTGTTGTTGGCACCGATAACGCCGATACCCTGTGTCTTTTCACATGCTGCAACACAACGACGGCAGTTGATACACTTGTTGTTGTCTCTTACCATGTGAGCTGCTGAATAGTCGATTTCAAACTCATTTGTAACACCGGCATACTTGTTCTCATCATCTACGCCGAAGTCTTTACATAATTTCTGAAGTTCACATTTGCCTGAACGAACACATGAAAGACATTTCTTGTCATGGTCAGACAAAATGAGCTGTAATGTTTTCTTTCTGTACTCAAGTACTTTGGGAGTATTGGTATAAACCTTCATTCCCTCTGTGATGGGGTATACGCAAGAAGCAACAAGTCTTGCTCCTCTTCCTTCGTCTGCCTCTACCAGACAGATACGACATGCACCGATTTCGTTGATCTCTTTTAAGTAACAAAGAGTAGGAATGTCGATGCCTGCGATCTTTGCAGCCTGAAGAATAGTGGATCCCTTGGGAGCTTCAACCGCCATACCATTTATTGTAATATTAATGGATTCCATTATCTTCCCTCCTATTATTTCTTAGAAATAGCTTTGAACTTACATGTAGCCATACAAGCACCGCACTTAACACACTTGCTGGAATCGATTTCCATTGCAGGTAACTTCTTACCGGGTGCAATGTAATCTGTCTTCGAAATTGCAGAAGCGGGACACTGCTTAGCACACATTCCGCATCCGATACATTTTTCTTTGTCGATAGAGAAGCTTAAGAGATCCTTACATACGCCTGCAGGACATCTCTTCTCAACAACGTGAGCGATGTACTCGTCTTTGAAATAACGAAGAGTAGAAAGTACAGGGTTGGGAGCTGTCTGTCCGAGACCGCAAAGTGAGTTAGCTTTGATGTAGTAGCAAAGCTCCTCTAACTTGTCGAGATCTTCGAGAGTAGCCTGTCCCTTTGTAATCTTGTCGAGCATCTCGTACATTCTCTTTGTACCGATACGACAAGGTGTACACTTACCACATGATTCGTCTACTGTAAATTCAAGGAAGAATTTAGCAATATCAACCATACAGTTATCTTCATCCATTACGATAAGTCCGCCGGATCCCATCATGGAACCGATCGAAATAAGGTTATCGTAATCAATAGGAATATCAAAATGCTCTGCAGGGATACATCCGCCTGAAGGGCCACCGGTCTGAGCAGCTTTGAACTTCTTGCCGTTAGGGATACCGCCGCCGATATCTTCGATAACTTCACGAAGTGTTGTTCCCATGGGAACTTCTACAAGACCTGTATTGTTAATCTTTCCGCCGAGAGCGAATACCTTGGTACCCTTGCTCTTTTCTGTGCCCATTGAAGCAAACCATTCAGCGCCGTTTAAGATGATACGGGGAATGTTAGCGTATGTTTCAACGTTATTAAGTACAGTAGGCTTTGCAAAAAGACCTTTAACTGCAGGGAAAGGAGGACGGGGACGAGGCTCACCGCGGTTTCCTTCGATGGAAGTCATAAGAGCTGTCTCTTCACCGCAAACGAATGCACCTGCACCGAAACGAAGGTCGATATCGAAATCGAAACCTGTTCCGAAGATGTCCTTACCAAGTAATCCGTATTCTCTTGCCTGCTTGATGGCGATCTGAAGTCTCTGGATAGCGATGGGGTACTCTGCACGAACGTAGATGTAACCCTGGTTGGCACCGATTGTGTAACCTGCGATAGCCATTGCTTCAAGTACTACATGAGGATCGCCTTCAAGTACGGAACGATCCATGAATGCTCCGGGGTCACCCTCGTCAGCATTACAGCAAACATATTTCTGATCGGCATCGGGAACGAGTGTTCTAGCGAGTTTCCATTTCTGACCTGTAGGGAAACCTGCACCGCCACGTCCTCTTAAGCCTGCTGCAAGAAGTGTATCGATAACCTGCTCAGGTGTCATTTCGGTAAGAACCTTTGCAAGAGCCTGATAACCGTCTACAGCGATATATTCGTCGATATTTTCAGGGTTGATTACACCACAGTTACGAAGAGCAACTCTCTTCTGCTTCTTGTAGAATCCTGTCTCAACAAGGGGAATAACAGTATCCTCTTTAACTGTCTCCTGATAAAGGAGTCTTGTAACAACTCTACCTTTGAGCAAATGCTCGGAAACTATCTCGGCAACGTCTTCTTTCTTAACCATTGAGTAGAAAGAACCTTCGGGATAGATAAGTACGATGGGTCCCAATGCGCAGAGACCGTGACAACCGGTACGTACAACTGCAACTTCTTCTGATAAGCCGTTCTTTGCAATCTCAGCTTCAAAAGCATCGATGATTGCCTGGCTTCCGGAGGAAGTACATCCTGTACCACCGCAAACTAATACGTGTGAACGATACATTTATTTTTCCTCCTAATTATTTTAAAGCATTGCCGATTGTATATTCGGTAATAACCTGACCGCGAAGAAGATGCTTGTCAACTACTTCAAGCGCTTTCTCGGGAGTCATCTTGATATATGTAACTTTTTCCTTACCGGGCTGAATAACTTCAACGATAGGCTCGTACTGGCAAAGTCCGATACAACCTGTCTGTGTAACAGCACAATCAGGAACCTGCTTCTGCGCAACCGCATCAGCTAAAGCTGTAAGAACAGGTCTTGCTCCGGAAGCGATACCGCATGTAGCCATACCTACGACTACTCTTGTGCCTGCTTCTGATTCAGCACGAAGTCCGACCTGACCCTGCATTTTGTCTCTTATTGCTTTTAATTCTTCAAGAGATTTCATTAGCTTTCCTCCTAAACTAGAATTTTTTACCATTATCTGTTTTGAATTTGTTTTCTGAAAGATATTCTTTGATGTATTCGGAAACCTCCGGATTGTTTAAAGGAACGTCCCCGAGAATCTCTCTGAATTCTCTCGTGTCCATGGTGAACGAATTGCCGTTGAAAATATACTTATAAACAAAATCCGTTTCAGGGTGATAAATCACCAGCTGATGAACAGTACCGTTTATGTCTCCAAGTGGCATTCTGTCAATATTGCTCAATTGAAATTCAGCAGTTACCTTTGTTCCGACTCCTACTTCCGACTCTATTTCAAATTTTCCGTTAGCCTGAAGCGCCGCTTCGCGGAAAAACGGAACACCGAGACCTACCTTCCTTGTGGTCCTCGTGGTAAAAAAAGGATCTTTCACCGAAGCAAGCTGTTCCTTACTCATTCCGCACCCGTCGTCTTCAATGATAACAACGAGCAAATCTTTTTCTTCATCTGCTTCAACGGTAATGTGAACAACTTTTGCGCCTGCCCTGGTGGAGTTCTCGGTAATATCAAGTATATTAAGTGAAATTTCGGTCATCATGGGCTCATCTCCTATAAATAGAGAGATTCTTAGTTAAACTGCTCTAAGATTCCTTTTACGTCATCGGGTTTAAGACGTCCGTAAACTTCATCATTGATCATCATTACGGGCGCAAGTCCGCAAGCTCCGACACATCTGCATGCGTCAAGCGAGAACTTACCGTCAGGTGTGCATTCGCCACCCTTAATTCCGAGGATCTCTTCGATCTTAGCATAAACATCGCCTGATCCTTTAACGTAACATGCGGTACCTAAACATACCGAAATCTGATATTTGCCCTTGGGATTAAGAGCAAACTGGGAATAGAATGTTGAAACTCCGTAAACCTTTTCGAGAGGAATACCCATTCCGTCCGCGATCATCGTCTGAACTTCGATGGGAAGATAGCCGTAAATGTCCTGTGCCTGCTGCATAACGGGCATTAAAGCTCCCTTCTGGCCTTTGTTTTCAGCGATGACTTTCTTAAGTGCTTCCTCTTGCTCTTTGGTTCCGGCAAAAGGGACAGTTGTTTTCTTGGAACTCATCCTAAAAACCTCCTTGATAATTTTTTAACAAAGCCATTTCTCAATAGCCGTACATACCATATATATTATCACAAGGCAATGTATATTTCTATCAAAAATTGTAAATTTTTACAGAATTTTTGGAGCCTCAAACGCCCTATTCACCTATGATTTTAATAGGTTTTTATGTTCTGCTTCCGCTCTCTCGATTTGCTTGAAAATTTCACTCCCGATTGTTATAATATTAAGGTAATTGAATTCAAAGGGAATAAAAATTTGTCCCTCACGAATTCGGTTTACATAACAAGTATTTCGTCGAAACCGTTCCGTGATCTTCTTTCACAGGTTCAGCCGGATGTTTCTTGTGTAATATTGGGGGTTTATATCGGACATTTTCTTGTCGGTCTTTTTTTGCATAACATTTCCCCCCTTTTTATGATATGGAGGTTTTTATGACAGTTAATGATATTCTTGATATTCTCGAGGCTAAACCCATAGCCGGAAAAGACGGTCTTAACAATGAAGTTAAAACCGCATGCGGTTCGGATATGATGAGCGATGTTCTTGCATTTGCGAAAACCCAGTGCGTTCTTCTTACCGGTCTTTGCAATCCTCAGGTTATAAGAACTGCGGAAATGATGGACATCGTTGCCATTATTTTTGTACGCGGCAAAATGCCTGACGAAACCATGATCGGCATGGCTGACGAAATGGGGCTTCCCATCGCGGTTACCCACCACAGAATGTTTTCATCATGCGGCATGTTATACGAAAAAGGGTTGACGGGAGGTATCATAGATGGCTGAAGTAATGGAGCTTAACTACACTATTTCCAACGAAGATTTTACCCGCGCAGGAGAAGCTTCAAGTGACGTAAAAAAGAAATTAAAACAGCTCGGCGTTTCCCCCGATGCGATCAGAAAAGTTGCTATCGCTCTTTATGAAGGCGAGATCAATATGATAATTCACGCATACGGCGGAAAAATAACGGTAACGATCAGCGAAGACGCCATCACTCTCGTACTCGCCGACAAAGGACCCGGTATTGCGGATGTCGAAAAAGCAATGCAGGCCGGTTTCTCTACCGCTCCCGACAAAGTCAGATCTCTCGGTTTCGGAGCAGGCATGGGACTTCCCAATATGAAAAAGAATTCCGACGAGATGGATATCAAAACAGAAATCGGTGTCGGAACAACCGTAACAATGGTAATCAGAATTTAGCTATATCGATTTTTCGGAGAAAAAAAATGGATCACTACAGCAACTCGGTATACTTGATCGAGAATCTATGTAAAGGATGTACAAACTGTATCAACAGATGCCCTACCCAGGCAATACGAGTAAGAAACAACAAGGCAATGATCACACCCGGTCGTTGCATTGACTGCGGCGAATGCATTCGTATCTGTCCTCATCACGCCAAAAAAGCAAGACGTGACTTTATAGACGCAACCGACAAATACAAATATACGGTTGCCCTTCCCGCTCCCAGTCTGGCAGCTCAGTTTAACAACCTCGAGGACATCAACATTCTTCTTACCGCCATCAAAAACATTGGATTTGATGACGTTTTCGAAGTGAGCGCCGCTGCTGAGATCGTATCCGAAGAATCAAGAAAATATATCGCAGCCCACAGGGACCAGTGGCCTCTTATTTCCACTGCCTGCCCTACCGTTGTAAGACTCGTTCAGGTTCGTTTCCCGAATCTTTGTGACAAGCTTCTTCCTCTTATCACTCCCGCTGAACTCGCAGGAGATCTTGCAAGAAAAAGAGCCGTCGAAAAAACAGGCTACAAACCCGAAGAGATCGGTATATTCTTCTTATCGCCCTGCGCAAGCAAAGTAACGAGTGTAAAAAACCCCATAGGAATAGAAAAGAGCAATATAGACGAAGTACTGGCAATAAAAGATATTTATCCCGTACTTCTTTCCGTAATGCCCAAATTCGTCGAGCAGCCCGAAGATCTGTCACAGTCGGGTAAGATCGGATTAAGCTGGGGCATTACGGGCGGTGAAGTCGGCGGTCTTCTCTCCGACTCATGCGTTGCTGCTGACGGAATCGAAAACGTAATTCACGTGCTTGAAGATCTCGAGGATGACAAATTCTCCCAGAACCTCGAGTTTATCGAACTTAATGCATGTAACGGCGGATGCGTCGGCGGAGTAATGAACGTTGAGAACCCCTTTGCCGCAAAAGCCAAAATGCACCATTTAAGAAAATATCTTCCCGTTGCGGCCACAAGATCCGATTCTTACGGCGAGTACAACCCCAACTGGACAACACAGGTCGAATACCAGCCCGTATTCGAGCTTGCAGATAATCTTAAAGAATCAATGGAAAAGATGAACCGCATTGAAGAACTCACGAGAGAATTCCCGGGACTCGATTGCGGCTGCTGCGGTGCGCCCACCTGTAAGGCCCTTGCCGAAGATATCGTAAAAGGCATCGCCAAGAAACAGGACTGCATCCACGTTTTAAGAGAATACATCCATAAGCTTTCCGAAGATATTGCGGAATTAAGCGAAGGATTTTAATAACGTCTTTAAGGAGAACAAATAAATGACTGTCAGAGATTTAGCAAATATTGAAGAATTTAAACAGGTGTCCGATATGACGGATACTGAGATTACCAAGGTTTTCTGCTGCGACCTTTTGTCTATTGCAATGGGCAAGGCACCCGCAGGAAGTGCCTGGGTAACCGTTATGGCCAATGTCAACACTCTCGCCGTTGCGACACTGACTGATGTGGCATGTATAATTCTCGCAGAGGGCGTTTCTCTGGAAAACGATCTTATCGAAAAAGCAAAGGAGGAAGGAATTGCAGTATTAAAAACAGATCTTTCTATTTTTGATTCTGCACTTCTCATTAATAAGTCGCTATGATTCCGCTTCATTACGATTTGCATCTTCATTCCTGCCTCTCTCCCTGCGGCGATAACGAATCGACACCGGGAAACATCGTGGGAATGGCGTTCATCAAACAACTTGATGTTATAGCTCTTACAGATCACAATACCTGCAAGAACTGTAAGGCTGCCATGGCAATCGGCGAACAGTACGGAGTAACCGTTATTCCGGGTATGGAACTGACTACCGCCGAGGAAGTACACGTAGTCTGCCTATTTCACAATCTCGAAGACGCCATGGCTTTTGATGCATACGTTGAAAAAAGAATCCTTCCGATCCCAAACAATCCAAAAGCCTTCGGCGATCAGTTTATCTGTGACGAAAACGATGAAGTAGTCGGAACCTTCCCCACTCTTCTTATTTCCGCCACGGACATTTCTTTTGATAAAGTGGACAGTGTTTTAAAAGAATTTAACGGCGTAATGATACCTGCACATATCGACAAGAATTCTTTTTCACTCACTTCCAATCTCGGTTTCGTACCTCCGGGTTCCACATTCAAATGTTTCGAACTCGCGGATATGTCCAATCTTCACAGACTCCAGAATGAAAATCCGTATCTGAAAACATGCAATGTAATAACCGATTCGGATGCGCATTATATTGAAAAAATAAATGAAGCGGTCAACACCTTGTATGCAAGATCAAATACGATCGACGATGTGTTAAACGCACTCACCGATAATTCGACCTTGAAAAGCGTATAATATGAACGTCATCGGTTAAACAATCGCCGATCATTCGCCTTAAAGTTATTAATATCTCAAAAGATATATCATTAAATTCCGTTTTCAGAAATAATAAAACAAGGAATACAGACAGAGGAAAAATATGAGCAAAAATGTTTTGATAACCGGAGCAAGCGGCGCCATAGGAAGTGCGGCCGCAATGGAATTTGCAAAAGAAGGATTTAATCTTTTTCTGGTTTGCAATTCAAGAATAAACGAACTCGATGAATTTGCCGACAAGCTCTCCGGCAGTTATGACATTGAGGTTTTCACCGCATCGATCGACTTTGCCGATACGACAAGAGCCAGAGACAGACTTGAAGATTTTCTCGGACAGACCACGATCGATATCCTCGTAAACAATGCAGGTATTTCCTATGTCGGTCTCTTTCAGGATATGAAACCGTCAACGTGGAACAATATCGTAAATATCAATTTGAACAGTGTTTATGCAACCTCTTCCGTTGTCATTCCCGGAATGATCAAAAAGCAGTCCGGAAAGATCATAAACATCTCTTCCGTCTGGGGCAATGTGGGCGCCTCATGCGAAGTGGCTTACTCCGCAACCAAAGGCGGCATCAATTCATTTACAAAAGCGCTCGCAAAAGAACTTGCGATATCCGGAATAAGCGTTAACGCATTATCTCCCGGACTTGTTGATACACCGATGAATTCGCATCTTTCCGATGAGGAAATGAACGAGCTCTTCGATCAGATTCCTATAGGAAGAGCCGCAACTCCGATTGAAATTGCCAGATGCATAGTCAAATTATCGGAAATGCCCTCTTATGTCACAGGTCAGATACTTACCGCCGACGGTGGATGGACATGATGTTTTAAGGATTTCAATAAATTAAAAAGATCGGATTTGATATACATGACATATCGCTTTCCGATCTTTTTTAATGCATGTATTTTTTTACGAAGCACCTGCCTCACTGTCAGCAGGCTTCTTTGCTCTAATCGCATCTATTCTCTGTGCAAGCGTAGGATGTGAATGCTCAAGTGCAACTACGAAAGGATGAGGGTTAAGGTTCGAAAGCGAATCTTTACTTAGTTGCTTTAATGCACCAACAAGCGGTTCGCCATACCCTTCTTTCGCAGCAAATGCATCAGCCTGATATTCAAACGTTCTCGAAATCTTATTAGATATCAGATCAAATAACCTGCTTAAGGGCCAGCTTATCATCGAAAGAATCGTAAATGCAAAATAATAATTGACCTCTCTGAATCCAAAAGCTTCGCAAATCTGAGGGAAGTTTAAAATAACTCCGAGTGCAAGAATCAGAATAATAATTCTGAAAAAAGCAAACCACACGGTCTTTGCGTTATGCTTGTGTTTTGCGTGACCGAACTCATGTGCAAAAACAGCAACGATCTTGTCAGTCGAATAATTATTTACAAGGTTATCGTCAAGCGAGATTGTTTTCTTCGAAAAGCCCGTACAAAACGCATTTGCCCTTGTTGTTCTTTTTGAAGCATCCATCACGTAAATCTGCTTGATCTTCACATTGTACTTATCACAAAGCTTCGTCAGTTCGTCTCTTAATTCACCTTCTTCAAGCGGCGTGAATTTATTGAATATCCTTAAAAATGTCATCGAAAAAATCGCCATGAAAAGATTGAAAAGAATAACCGCAACGCAGGCTAAAAGTATTCCGTAATTCCCCAGCTTTTCATAAAGGAACATTATTCCGAGAAGAAGTATTATCGAAAGAACAAAATCGATAACAAATGACTTTATTATATCAATGATAAATGTTTTGACACTCGATTTGTTAAAGCCGTATTTCTCTTCTATCACGAAATTCTGATAATAATCAAACGGAATCGAAATGATCGTCCCCAAAAGAGAAAAGATCAGAATAAAGATAAGATAACTTACATATCTGTTTATGGTAAAGAAATTGAATACCAGCGAATGTACATTAAAAATCAGCAATCCAAGCGTAACACCGGCTGAAACAAGTGTCTGAATCGCGCTGAATTTCTTGGTATCGTTTCTGTAATTAATCCATTTATTATACTTCTCTTCATCGTAAACATCCTTAACGCTTTCGGGCAAAGGCTTTTTGACATACGAATCGTTAAGTTTTACGAGAACAAAATCAAAAACATTTTCCAGTATATATGAAATCAGTAAAATAATTTTTATAATCATTGCAACCTCAAAAAACTACATAAGTTTCTCATCATAGATCGCTCTCTGACCACCGACATATTTGGGACGGTGGCGAGCGCAGATAATAGGAGCTTTGCCGATCGCTCTTAACGAAATACGCATGGGAACAACTACCGAATGCATATGCATTCCGATCATAGTACCTCCGATATCGATTCCGGCATCCGCTTTTGCATTTATGCTCTCTACCAGAACGGGATCTTTGAATCTTTCAAAACAAACCGTTGCAAATGCCCCGCCTGCATGATTGGGCTGAGGAATTGCATTCACCTGTTCAAAGCCGTATTTTTCCATCGTTTCTCTTTCAACAACAAGAGCTCTGTTAAGATGCTCGCAGCACTGTGCTGCAGCAAAAATACCCTTCTCATTAAGAACGGGAATGATACCGTCATAAACTGCATTTGCGGATTCAAGATTCGTGGCAGTTCCGATCTGGTCTCCGAGTATCTCACTCGATGAACATCCGATAACAAAAATATCGCCTTTTTTAAGCCTTGCACCGTTTAATATTTCGGTTACAGCCTGTCTGCTTTCTTCTGTAATTTTATTCAAATCCATATTCGTTCTCCTTTATAAAAAACTGATATGTTATAGCTTAAATAAAAAATGCTTCTGTTTTAATACAGTCAAAAATATCATACAGATATGAAAATATTATGATCCAATTTGTTTCATATCTCTTTCGATAAAATATCTTATTATCAATCACGTAATTTTGCAAGGTTTCAGGCGATATTGCGCATAAAAAAGCCCCGGATTTATATTTCCGGGGCTTAATAAACTTATATAATTATTTATTATTTTGCTGCTTCTTTTGTGAAGAACTTATATGTAAGTGCTGCAAGAGCTGCACCTGCAAAAGGAGCAAGAATGAAAATCCAGAGAACTTTGATAGGTCCTGAATTTCCTGCAAAAAGAGCAACGAGTGCGGGACCGAAGCTTCTTGCGGGATTTACGCTTGTTCCTGTAAGTCCGATACCGAAGATGTGAATGAGCACAAGCGAAAGACCGATAATCAATCCGCCGAATGATCCATGTCCTGCCTTGCTGTCGGTAACACCGAGAATAACAAGTACAAATACATAAGTAAGAATAAGTTCAACTATAAGACCGACAACGATGCTTCCGTTTACGCCGCCGAGCCCGTTGGAACCGAATCCGCCGGTTGCATCGGGAATAGCTGCTACTCCGAAGATAAGTGCAAGAATTCCTGCACCGAGGAAAGCGCCCATGCACTGCGCAAGTACATAAAGACAAAAATCCTTTGCGCTCATACCCTTGTTGATCAAAACAGCCAAAGATACGGCAGGATTAATGTGACAGCCCGAAACATTGCCAACGCAGTATGCCATGCCAACAATTACAAGACCGAAAGCAAGTGCGGTAAGAAGATATCCTCCCCAATGTTCGCATCCCGTAATCATTGCTGTTCCGCAACCGAATACTACAAGTACACATGTTCCGATTAATTCAGCAACAAATTTTTTCATACAAATCCTCCTTTGTATATAATAATCCGATGCTTACGCATCAAACCGCCGAAGCGGCATTATACACGTTTTTTGACACAACGAATTTAACTTTCCTCGACAGCCTGAACTTCTTTTTTCTTAAATTTCTCTTTGATTGAATCAAGGATTTTTTCAGGAAGAGAAAATACTGTCTCAATAACCAAATCAAGCAGTTTTTCAAAAAGTGAAAAGAATACCCTGGTCAGGATAAAAACAAGAATAAAAGGTGCCGCAGCACTCAGAAGAATAATGGTAAGCGTAATCATATACCCCTCCCGTAATCAGTTGCATCAAATGACACATTCCACACCCCTTTTTGATGTATCACATGTCAAAATTTTATAGAAAAAACAAACATCACAATATGGATTATTATATATCATTTCAGTAAATTAAACAATTAAATTGCCAATGTTGATATAATTCAAATATTCAAATCTGTATTTCCGTTCTTTCTCGGACTTCCTGATAAAAAAAACTTTACTCATATCAAATTATCCTCATTTGCACTCTTTTCTAATAAGAGTTTTCCGTCATAATCTATTTCATAATAATGATTGATAAAATCATAAAGGCAGATTCTGTCTTCTTTCATTTCAAAAGCAGGTTCGTCTCCTTCGTATCTGACAAATATATCTCTTGCCGAAAAAATCCATTTAACTTCAAGATTTCTGTCGATTCTGTATATTTCCACTTCCCCGTAAAGGATAAAATCATCTTTATAAGCATATGCGCCAAACATCGTTCCCGTCGGATTGATACGCTTTTCTTTAACTATTTTGACACCTTGCGGATCAAAAATGCATAAGATATCATTAAACATCAGAAAGACCTTATCGCCTGCACTAACAGCAAATTCCGACGGCGTGAAATACGGAACCACAAAAGCAACTTTATTAATATCCACTCCGTCATATATCTCCGCAACTAAAGTTTTACTAAAAGTTTCATTCTCAACGATAATGACATCATCATAAGGTAAATTATCTACAGAATTCTTATCATAATCCTGCGTCTGGTAAAACGTAATATCAAATTTTCCTGCCTTAATTTTCTGCATATAATTTCCTCTTGCGCCTTTTTAATACTAAGCTGCTTCTAAAGTATAACACCAAATGAATAACAACAAAAATATAATAAATGAACCTCTGTCATTCTTGCACATGGTCCTTATAGGTAATAAAAAAATTTCAGCAGATTATAGAGCATTTTTTGCTTATATTCTGCTGAAACTTGTCAAAAAACATATATTTCAGCAGATTAAAGCGAAGGTGAAGTTTTTACATCAAATTTTTGAAATAACTTATAAGTCTTTTTTTAGTCAAAATTTCACAAATTCCTCTTCATATTCTGTTTCTTTTATTTTTACTTTGTGATATAATTCACAAAGACAAGCAATTGAAACAAATTCATTAGATAAGGATACAAAATATGGAAACACGCGCAGCCGTGATTGCCATAATCGTTAAAAACAATGAATCTGCTAATGAAATAAACAAGCTTCTTCACGAGTATCGCGATTCGATCATCGGAAGAATGGGTATCCCTTACAAGGAAAAAGGCATAAGCATTATAAGCGTTGCCATCGATGCCACACAGGATACCATCAGTTCTCTCGCAGGCAAGATCGGCCGAATCGAAGGCGTTACCGCCAAGACAGTTTATTCACCTGCAGAATAAAGTTTTCAATTCAAATTCCGAATCAGTTTTCTGACATCAAAACCTCTAAATGAGCTTGCGATGGAAGTGTGCGCAATATGTCATATCAGGATATTTCTGCACTCTTTCCACGTGATCGAGTGCTTTTTTATTCCTTGTAAGCAATGATATTTGGTTAACATAATTTATTCAAATAATTGGTCGACATAATTGGTTTGCAATAATCAGTCAACATAATTGGTTGTCATAAAGAGTTTGCATAACGCGTTGACATAAATATCTAACACGGTTATCAAAAGTTTTATATACAGCTGATTGGTATTTTATTCATCGATAGTTTAAGCTTGTGCATCGATAATTTAATCTTTATACATCAATAATCAAAGCTTCATACATCGATAATCGGGCCCTTGCATTATGTAAACCAAGCCGCCATCTATCTGATTTGAAAATGAATTAATTTATCGATTTTGGTACATCACACACAAATGAAAAGGAACACACATGATTAAATTCGCTATTTACGGCAAGGGAGGAATAGGAAAATCCACTCTCTCATCCAACTTAAGCGCCGCTTTGGCAAAAAGGGGCCTGACGGTTATGCAGATCGGATGCGATCCCAAAGCCGATTCCACATCACTTCTCTGTCCGAAGGAAAAAATAACATCCGTACTCGACCTGGTTCGTTCTTCCAAACCATTCACGCTTGAAGATATGGTAAAAGAAAGCGAATCCGGTGTTCTTTGCGTTGAAGCAGGCGGTCCCGTTCCGGGCCTCGGATGTGCAGGCAGAGGAATAATAAATGCACTCGAATCTCTTGAAAACAAGGGTGCTTACAAAGTTTATAAACCGGATGTCGTTATCTACGATGTACTCGGCGATGTCGTATGCGGCGGTTTCACAATGCCCATGAGAAAAGGCTTTGCGGATAAAGTTTATATCGTTACTTCCGGTGAAAAAATGTCGATTTACGCAGCCGCAAACATAGCAATGGCCATTGAAAATTTCAAGAAAAGAGATTATGCGAAACTCGGTGGAATAATCCTTAACTGCAGAGGTGTCGAAAACGAGGAAGAAAATGTTGCCGAACTTGCAAAAGACTTCAACACTTCGGTACTCGCCAAAATCGAAAGAAGTCCTCTCTTCGCACAGGCAGAAGCAAAAGGAAAAACGATCGTTGATCTTTTCCCCGATAGCGATATCTGCAAAACACTTTTAGGTCTCGCTGATACAATCACTTCGGATTTCAATTAAAGAAAACTGCAAAACACTTTTAAGCCCTTAGAACACTGTCTCCTATAAAAGACAAGGAAAAATATGTTAAAAAGTCTCAATGAAAATATAAACAGAATACCCGAAGGAATTGCTATCAGTGAAATCGATTACAGCAATCCCTTCCACGACGGTCTTCATTACAATCCCCCTGCAAGAGGTGTTTGGAACATAGTTCATACAGGAATGCTTATTCCGGAGGCCCATCAGATTTACGTATGCGCGCAGGGGTGTTTACGCGGTGTAATACTGACTGCAGCCGAAATGAATCGCATGGAAAATATGTCATGGGTCGCACTCCGGGAAAAAGACATGTGGAACGGCGAGATGGAATCAAGAGTTGTCGAAGGCTGTTCACATATCGTTGACGAAATGAAGGAACATCCAAAGTGTATACTCGTATATTTAAGCTGCATGCATCTTTTCGAAGGATGCGATTTCAAAGTTATCGCAAAAGAACTCGAAGATAGATATCCCGACATCAACTGGGTCGACTGCTACATGACTCCGACCATGCGAAAGACTTTCGAGCCCGCGGTAATGATGAAAAAAAGTCTCTATTCTCCGGTTAAAAAATTACCGAAAAACGACAGGCTTATCGGACTTATAGGTTGCGATCGTTCTACTGACAAAACTTCAGAACTTTACACTATCATAAAAGAAGCCGGTTACAAAATGTGGGATATCACCGACTGTAAAACATACGAAGATTACCTCTTGCTCGGCAGCGCTTCTCTTTTAATCTCATATCTTCCCGTAGTCGGATATGCTGCAAAAGACCTTACATCAAGACTTGAAATTCCGCATCTGGGCATCGACTTAAGTTACGACGAAGAAGAAATAAAAGAAAACCTCTTCGCTTTCGCAAAAGAAATAAACTTCGACGAAAACAGAGTAAATGAAATTATAAAAGAAAAAAAATCTGAAGCCGACGAAGCAATGAAAAAAGCTCTCGAAATCATAAAAGATACTCCGATAGCAATCGATGCTTCAGCAACACCGAGAGCATTCGGTCTCGCGCTTCTTCTTTGCAGATACGGTTTTAATGTTACAAGAATCTATTCGGATGCATTCAGCCCGAAAGACCAAAAGGCGTTTGACGAGTTATGTAAACTCAAGCCCGATATTGAAGTTTTTCCCGTAATGGCTCCCGATATGCTTTTTGCAACAGAAGAAACCAAAGAAAAAGAAAACAGATATCTTTGCATCGGCCAGAACAGCGCATATTTTTGCCAGACAGACCGATTTGTAAATATCGTTGAAGGCGGCGGAATGTACGGCTTCGACGGCATACGCCACATGGCCGAAATGATGACCGATGCTTATCAGAATCTCAAGGATCTGAAGATAACCATATCATACAAAGGATTGGAGTGTGAAAGCTGCTTATGAATCAAACCGCAAGAATTATTTCAATTTATGCCGCTGATACTTCAGGCTTCTGCTCTGCCCTTTACGAATACGGCGGAATGGTTGTCATCCACGATGCATCCGGCTGCAATTCAACATATACAACACACGACGAGCCCAGATGGTACGACAAAAAGTGCATGATGTTCATTTCAGGTCTCACCGAAAAAGACGCAGTAATGGGAAACGACGACAAACTTATCGACGACCTTGTCATTGCTGCAAACAAACTTAAACCCGAATTTATCGCACTTTGTGCTTCGCCTCTTCCGGCAATGATCGGAACCGACCTTGATGCGATCGCATATGCGGTCGAGCAGGAAACAGGCATTCCCTCATTTCACGTCAAAACAAACGGAATGCAATCCTATATCACAGGTGCCGGAAACGCTTTTGTAGAACTCGCCAAAAAGTTCATTGATGATAAGAGTTATCGAAATTCAGAAGCCGTGAATAAAACCGAAAAAGAAACTACATTAAAATCCGAAAATAATGACTCGAATATTACCGGATCATCTGATATAAACGTAATAAATGAAACATCAACGATATCTGCCGCATCAGACAAGATAAAAGTCAACATCATCGGGGTTACGCCACTCGATTTTCCGAAAAAAGAAAACTGTGAAAGTTTAAAGAAATTTATTGAAGAATCGGGTTTTACCTTAAATGCCTGCATAGGTGTCGATACATCCCTTTCGGAAATAAAAATACTTCCCGATGCAGACGTAAATCTCATGGTTTCATCATCAGGAAAACCGCTTTGTGAATACCTTTATGAGAATTATGATATTCCATTCGTCAAAGGTGTTCCTTACGGTATCAGGTTTGCAGAAAAGATTAAAGACCTTTTAAAAGAGTCAGCAAAAGAAAAAAGAAACATCGATGCCACATCCGATCTCAGAAAAGAAGGCAAAGTTGCAATACTCGGAGAAAGCGTACTTTCCTCTTCTCTCGCAGCAGCTTTTTTCATCGATAACGGTATAAATGCCTGCGTGATCGAAACAGTCGGCGACGGTGACTTCGATATACTTAAACCCTTCGATTTCAGATGCGAAGATGAAGCATATCTTGAGGAAATCCTTAAAGATTTCGACGTGATCATAGGCGATCCTCTTTTCAAGCCCATATGTCACGACAAGCGTTTTGTTTCTCTTCCTCACGAAGCATTTTCCGGAAGATGTTTTACCAAAAACGCACCCAATTTCATATATGCTTCGCTTGATTCAATCGAAGAAAGCAATAAATAGTTATATCTAAAATAAGATTCAATAAATGCATAACTGACCGGATGAATTGAAATATTTAATTCAATTGCACAGTCTGATTATAAACAATAATATTATTCAGTTTGAATTATTATCAATACAATAAAATGATTCATTCAAAATTCCTTCAAATTTTGAATCATTACAAAACGGAGAACACACATGATTAAAATCGCAGTTTACGGAAAAGGCGGCATAGGCAAGTCTACCGTCACTTCCAATTTGTCCGCCGCACTGGCGTACCTCGGCAAAAAAGTTATACAGATAGGTTGCGATCCCAAAGCGGATTCCACAGCCAATCTTTTATCCGGAAATCCGGTTTTTCCCGTCATGAATTACATGCGTGATTATGACAAGGAACCCGAATCTCTCGAAGAGATTTCAAAGGTCGGATACGGCGGCGTTTTGTGCATAGAAACAGGCGGTCCTACTCCCGGACTCGGATGTGCGGGACGAGGAATCATAACTACATTTTCTTTACTTGAAGAGCTCTCTCTTTTCGAAAAATTCAAACCCGATGCAGTACTTTACGATGTACTCGGAGACGTTGTCTGCGGCGGTTTTGCAGCACCCATTCGCGAAGGTCTTGCAAGCAAGGTTCTCATCGTAACATCAGGTGAAAAAATGGCACTTTACGCAGCGGGAAACATCAACAGTGCGGTTGAAAATTTCAAGGAAAGAAGCTACGCAAATGTCAGAGGTATCGTTTTTAACAGAAGAAATGTTTTAAACGAAGAAGAAAAAGTCCGTGAATTCGCGGCTTCAAGAAACCTTCCGATCATCGCCGATATTCCCAGAAGCGACGACATCATCCGCTTTGAAGATGAAGGCAAAACTGTCATCGAAGGCGATCCTACAATGGAAGTCAGCAAAAGATTTCTGGATCTTGCAAAACTTCTTATCGAAGAAGATGAAAGAGAGAACAATTAATGGAAAATGCATTTTACAAAACAGCGGCTGACATCGTTCGCGAGGGCTATGACAAACTCCCCGATGAACTGGTATCATCCAAACATTTAATTTACAGTTCGCCCGCCACTCTTTCCTTTAACTCTCCCGGAGCAAAAGGCTTCGGAGTCAAAAGAGCCGGACTTGCGGTACCCGAATCCGTAATGCTTCTTGTATCTCCCGGATGCTGCGGACGAAACACATCGCTTTTCAGAAGTTCACCCGAATACAAGGATCGCTTCTTTTTTCAGCTTCTCGACGATACGGATATCGTCACGGGAAGACACCTTATGAAGATCAACGATGCAGTAAAAGAAATGCTCGAATCACTCGACAAAAGACCTTCCGCGATCATGATCTGTATCACCTGCGTGGACGCGCTTCTCGGCACAGACATGGAAAGGATCTGCAGAAAAGTTACCGAAACACATTCGATCCCGTGCGTGGCATGTTACATGTACGCTTTAACCAGAGAAAAACGCCTCTCTCCCATGGCTCATGTAAGAACATCCGTGTATTCGCTCCTCGAAAAACAAAAAAGAGAAAACAGGGATATGAACATCCTCGGCTTCTTCACATCCTTAAACGACAACAGCGAAATATATACTCTTTTAAAAGATTCGGGAATAAAAAACATAAGAGAACTCGCAAGATGCCAAACCTTCGATGAATACAAAGAACTTTCAAAAGCAAACTTCAACCTTGTATTAAATCCCGAAGCAAGACATGCGGCACTCGATATGCAAAAGCGTCTTTCGATACCTTTTATCGAAATGTTAAGGCTTTATCAACCTGATAAAATACACAATCAGTACCGTCTTTTAAAAGATGCGATAGGCGCTTCATTTGATGATACCCCCTACTACGAAGAGACCAAAAAGATCATCAGTGATTTTAAAGAAAAGCACGGAAAATTGAATTTTGCTGTCGGAGAAATCTTAAACGGCGATGCGATAGAAATCGCGCTTATGCTTGTCAAAGAAGGTTTCCGTGTGGAATGCGTTTTCGCAACAGTTGGCGAACTCAATTACAGTTTCTTAAAGAAACTCGCCGAGCTTTCACCCGATACAAAAATCTATTCCAATCTCTCGCCGACAATGCTTAATTATGCAAAAGACGATGTCGACTGTTACATCGGATCCGACTGTCTCTACTACTTTCCCGACAAGCCGGGAATCGAATGGTGCGAAGACACGGAGCCTTTCGGTTACCGCGGCGTAAACGATCTTTTTAACGCACTCGATGAAGCATTAAGTCGAAAATAAATGAGGTAAAAATGAAAAAATTTTTAAAATATCTGTCTCCTTTCGCACCCGACCAGTCCGGTGCATGCGGAGTGTTTTATGAATTCGGCGGTCTCATCGTAATATGCGATGCAGGCGGATGTGCCGGCAATATATGCGGTTTCGACGAGCCGCGATGGTTTGACAAAAAAAGCGCCGTATTCAGCGCAGGTCTTCGCGACATGGATGCTATTATGGGACGCGATGACAAATTAATAGAAAAACTTTCAAAAGCATACGAACAGTTAGGCGGCAATTTTGCCCTTATCGTTTCAACACCCGTTCCCGCCGTTATAGCAACGGACATGAAATCTCTTGAAAGAATGGGCGAAAAGAAACTCGGAATCCCCTGCATAGCACTCGACTGCACGGGAACACATTTCTACGATAACGGCGAAGAAAAAGCATGGCTTCGTCTCTTCGAAACTTTTGCAAAAGATGTTCTTCCCAAAGTCAAAGGAAAGACCGGCATCCTCGGCGCAACACCAATGGAAACCGGTTACAGAAACTTTTCTTCGCTTAAAGCGCTTTTGGAACAAAACGGTTATGAAAATACATTGCTTTTCTCTATGGGAACAACGCTCGATGATGTAAGAAAAGCATCCGAATGCGAAAAGAATATCGTGGTATCCCTTTCAGCATTAAAAACGGCAAAATACCTCGAAGAAAAATTCGGTATTCCCTATGAGATATGCTACCCTTTCATACCCGAAGAAATAAAGGATAAAATAACAGGCGTAAAATCAGAAAACACACTTATCATCCGCTCTCAGATCGCAGCGAATGAAGTTAGAAAACTGATAAACGATCCTGATGCCGACTGCTTCACATTTTTTGGTTTTGAAAAATCGCTTTCATCCTCAAATGACAAAGCATTAACCGGCGAGGACGATCTTACCGAATTGTTAAAAGCAAAAAAATACGACTGTATCATAGCGGATTCAGAAATTGAAAAACTTACACGCGACGCCGGATTCGAAGGTGAATTCATCGATTATCCGGAATTCGCAATTTCAGGCCGCGGTTTCGATTTCACACAGTTTATTTAAACAGCGGACAATTTTTAACACTTGTGGTATTCGCATATATGGAATCGGCCAAGGCTTTGGATTTGATTTCACAAAGTATTTTTAATCCGGAGGACAATTTTGAATACTTGCGTTATTCGCGTATACGGAATCGTTCAGGGTGTCGGTTTTCGTCCTTTTGTAAGCAGAACCTGTCTTGAAAACAACATAAAAGGCAGCGTTTCAAACAAAGGCTCCTATGTGGAAAT
>JAIKXN010000070.1 GCA_024684055.1 Lachnospiraceae bacterium
CCCTTATATTATTCTATTTGAAAAGTGCTTTTCCTCTTTACGAAAAAAACAGGGCCCTGTAAAAGAGGTCCTGTTATAAAATCTTTATATTGACAGTCTTTTGAATTCTGCCGATCGCAGGTCAAAAATATTTTGTCAAAAAAATGCAATCTGAAATAATTATATATTATATGGTACTTTTATACTCATTAAGTTTCTGCGTGTAGATGCCCGCTTTCTTTCTCATTACAATGAGGTCAATTAAAAGCGATAAAACGTAGGTTGCAACCACAATCGTAATGAAAATCGCCCAAAATACGGGGTTTCCGTGTCCCGAAACAAATATTCCCATCAGGTAAAACATTGCAATTTCCACCGGAATAAACAATATGTAAAAAAGAGTCAGCGAAAAGATGAAGCCCTTCTTATTAACCTTCGGGTTTAAAAAGCAAACCGTAAAGCTTACCGACGCCCAGGCACTCAGGGCAAGAATTTTTAAAAGAAACGCTACGCTTATAAATTCTTTTCCCAATATCAGTGTGGCAATGATCGAGCAAATCACCAGCCACGAATATGAAAATGTAAGTCCGTTCCTCATGTATATGAGCATTTTTTTCATCATGAGACTCCTATTTTTCTTTAATCAGGTATTATCCTTTTATTGAAAATGCTTTTTATTTACAATATCTCTGTTAACCGATCAGCCCCGCCGGAATTCTAAATTCCAAGCAGTTTCTTTAATTCCGCTGCATAACGCCTTGAAACTACCACAACTTCTCCGTTTGAAAGAGTCGCGAGAATGTTTCTGGTAATTTCAGGCTTTAGTTTATCGATTTTTTTCAGGTTAATGATCACCGATTTTGAGCAGCGAAAGAACTCTTTACCGTCTAATATTTCCTCGAGTTCATACAGTCTTTTATCCGTCATCAGAACTTTTTCACGTGTGTAAATGAATGTCTTTTTGTCGACGGATTCGATGTAAAAAATTTCATCGAGAGACACATTGTGAATTTCTCTCTCATCCGTTGCCGTTATACAGGATGAGAAATTTTTTATATGCGATTCAAGCTTTTTTACTTCATCGGTAATATCATGACAGTGAATCGCAACATATTCTTCTTTTTCGGTGTCAGTTATTATTTCTACTTTCACTTGTTTTTTCAGCCTTTCTCATGTCAAAAAACAGTAACAGACTAAGGATCACCTGCATGATCACCATGAAGGCAGCAAGTACGATGTTCGGGAAGAAAAGCGAAACTGCTAAGGCTGCGATGGTTTCTACGATGGAGAAAACCATGTAAGGTTTGCTGTCATACACCCAGCTGAAAGGAAGCAGGTGTGCTCCGAAAACCATTGCATATACCATAAGCATCGCTTCGGGTTTCTGATTGAATGCCCACATAACAATTAGAAGGTAAAGGCACTGATTCATGGTACATAAGAATCCGAGTTTGTGTATGGGATTCTTTCTGTCTTTGAATATGTTCGCTTTAAGAGGTATTGAAAAGAGTAATGCAAGCGGCATAAGAAGTGCTGAACTCATAAATGTATAAAAATTTAATGCCTCAGTACTTTTATTTGTCAGCTGAACAAGTGCAATGACTCCCCAGATAACCACGGATGCCATCATAAAAGGAAGACCGTTTTTCTGTGTTTCCTTTGCACTTCTCTTAAGAGCAGCAAGTTCCTTTAATCCGTTTGCCGATATTGCTTCGGAATTTCCGTTTTCTCTGTTTATATTTTTTGCATTCATTGTTAACTGTTTTGTACTCATATTTTTTCTCCTTTTTGTGTTTTATGAGCACATTGTAACGAACGCTTTTTAGCTTCACAATACCCCGGAAACCAAGTGGTACAAAACTCCTTACCAAGATGCCGCAATCTTAACGTCAAGGAATCTGCTGTCACACTTCTCGCCTTCATAAAATCCGGCTCGTATTGTTCCGTCAGGTACGTAATACATATTTTCTCCGACTCCCGGGCTTTTCCCTGCCGTCTTTTTTGAATACAGTGAAAAATCGCGGAAAAGTTTATTTTTTATGTTTTTTCCTTGAAAATACTGTTTTTAATTATATCATTTGTTATAATCATTGAGAAGTTTGCAAACTTACATATATTGCATTTTAAAACGCTCAACTGTCGAAAATTCCGGCTTCTTCTCTGTCTGTAAACGTTTTCGGCAGTTTTACATACAGGTGACAAACCATAAACAGTCAAAAGTTTTTTGAAAGATTTTTGAATTATGAAACGAAATATTAAAACCCTTTCTTTTACCCTTTTCATAACATTTATCCTGATGACGCTTCTCGTCTTTTTTACGACAAGAGTTATCTTCAAAACGGCGTTTAACATGGTCCAGGAACTTGGCGACGATAAAACCAGTGCCATTTCCGCCGACGTGGAAAACTATCTTGAAACCGCAAAGAGCGTACTCTGGGTTGCGGCAGATACCGTTGACCATATGGTTGATGAAGGTGCGACCGATGAAGAGATCATCGAATACATCACACGCGAATCCAAAAATACCGAGAGGCAGTTCGACGAAAGTTATACCGGCCTTTACGGCGTGCTTGACGGCACATACATTGACGGTGTCGGCTGGGTTCCGCCCGACGATTATGACTTTACGACCAGGGACTGGTATATAACAACCTGCGCCGCAAACGGCGAACCGATCATCGTATCGCCCTACGTTGACGCGCAGACCGGGAACGTCATCATTTCTATCGGCAAATCTTTAACCAATCCGAAAAATGCACTCGCACTCGATCTGACCTTGAGCGAAGTTCAGGAAATGGTGGAAGACATCCAGATAAACGGTTACGGTTACGGCTTCATATTAAACAACGACGGAATGGTAATCGCTCATCCCGACAAAACTCAGAACGGTACATATTATAATGTGTACGCAAACCAGAAAGAGTTTTTCGATAAGATCGTATCGACGGGAAAAGGCAACTTCACCACGACCATTGATGATAAAAAATGTACCGTATTTGTTGATGAGATCCTCAATCAGTGGCATCTTGTAGTCATCATTGAAAATTCCGATCTCTTCCGTGCTCCGAAGAATTTGATGATCGTCAGCATTATAGTTAATCTTCTCGTCTTTGCGCTTATTTCCCTCTTTTACATTTTAAGTTACAGAGTCGAAAGAAATGCCAGCATCAGCATGGAGCTTATGAAGCAGAATGAGATCAAAAAAGACTACGAAGCAAAACTTCTGATGCTCGAGAAAACCGCTGCAGATTCGGCAAACAAAGCAAAGAGCGATTTCCTTGCGGATATGTCTCACGAAATTCGAACGCCCATAAACGCAATCCTCGGCATGAACGAAATGATACTTCACGAGACAAAAGAAAAGGAAATTCTCGATTACGCTTCGAACATAAAAAGTGCCGGAAACACGCTTCTTTCCATCATCAATTCGATTCTTGATTTTTCAAAAATCGAAGACGGAAGAATGCATCTTGTGCCTGCCGAGTTTGATATCACAGAACTTATAAACGGACTTTATAATTCCATAAGCGAACGTGCGAAAAAGAAGAATCTCGACCTTATTTTCAACATCGACGAAACAATTCCTTCAAGGCTTCTCGGAGACGATGTTCGTATCAGCCAGGTCATCATGAACCTTCTTACGAATGCCGTAAAATATACCGAGAAAGGCCGCGTAATCTGCACCTTCAAAAAGATTGGGATCACCGATAATAATCTGAAACTCCTCGTTTCCGTCAAAGATACGGGTATCGGTATCGAGCAGAAAAATATCGACCGTCTTTCCATTTCATTCGAGCGTGTGGATGAAATGAAAAACCGTCACATCGAAGGAACAGGTTTAGGCATTTCAATCGTTACAAAACTTCTCGCAATGATGAAGAGCGAGCTTAAAATAAAAAGTGAATACGGCGTCGGCTCGGAATTCTATTTTGAACTTCCGTTAAGCGTTGTCGATTCATCTCCCATCGGATTTTTCGATGTATCACGCTCCGCTTCTTCTGCGGGAAAATCGGTTGTTTCGAAAATCTCGCTTTCTGCTCCCGATGCAACAATTCTCGTTACGGATGATAACGAGATGAACTGCAAGGTTGCGGAAAGCCTGATGAAACTCTTTAAGATTAAGCCCACCATCTGCACTTCCGGAAAGAAAGCCATCGACCTCATGGAAAAGAACGAATACGACATTCTCTTCCTCGATCACATGATGCCGGAAATGGACGGTATCGAAACCTTAAAAGTTTTAAAAGCAAAGAATCTTTTAAAGAATTCAAAGGTTATCGCACTTACTGCAAATGCCGTTGTCGGTGCAAAAGAGCAGTATATGGCAGTCGGTTTCGACGATTATCTCTCAAAGCCTATCGACCTCGGAGAACTTGAAAAACTTCTGTTTAAATATCTTCCCAAAGAAAAGATCGGAGAAGCAGACGAAGAAGTTATCGCGGATGAGGAAGTTATCGAATTTTCCGCGGAAAATAATTCTGATGATGTTCAGGAAAATAAAAAAACATCCGGCGATATT
>JAIKXN010000072.1 GCA_024684055.1 Lachnospiraceae bacterium
TACCGTAAAAGGTGCAAGACGTAAAGACGGTTCTTACATTAGATTTGACGAAA
Organism: Lachnospiraceae bacterium; assembly: GCA_024684055.1. GTDB lineage: Bacteria > Bacillota > Clostridia > Lachnospirales > Lachnospiraceae > UBA3766. The sequence goes on from JAIKXN010000072.1 coordinate 54, forward strand.
ATGCTGCAGTTATCATTAAAGACGACAAGACTCCCAGAGGAACTCGTATTTTTGGACCTGTAGCCAGAGAGCTTCGTGAGAAACAGTATATGAAGATTGTTTCCCTGGCTCCCGAAGTATTATAAGGAGGTGCCCGAATTATGATGAAGATTAAGAAGGGTGATACAGTAAAGGTTATCGCCGGTAGCTCAAAGGGCAAGGAAGCAAAGGTTATAAGTGTAGACCACAAGAACAATAAGGTTGTTGTAGAAGGTGTTAACGTTATCACAAAGCACGCTAAACCCTCAGCATCCAACCCCAACGGTGGAATTATTACCAAAGAAGCTCCCATCGATGCATCTAACGTAATGGTTGTTGACGGCGGCAAGGCAACAAGAGTCGGCTTCAAGGTTACAACAGATGATAACGGAAAAGTAGTTAAGAAGGAACGTTTCGCGAAGAAGACCGGAAACGTAATTAAATAATAATTTATGGAAGGAGGTCTAGATTCGTGAGTAGACTGAAAGATCAATATAAGAATGAAATTATAGATGCTATGCAGAAGAAGTTCGGCTACAAGAACATCATGGAAGTTCCCAAGCTTGACAAGATTGTCATTAACATGGGCGTTGGCGAAGCAAAGGAAAATGCAAAAGCATTAGAGTCAGCAGTCAGAGACTTAGAGATCATCTCAGGCCAGAAGGCTGTACTTACAAAGGCTAAAAATTCAATCGCTAACTTCAAAATCAGAGAAGGACAGAACATTGGATGCAAAGTTACTCTTCGTGGTGACAAGATGTATGAATTCCTTGATCGTCTCGTAAATCTTGCATTGCCCCGTGTACGTGACTTCAGAGGTGTTAACCCCAATGCTTTTGACGGCAGAGGAAACTACGCTCTCGGTATTAAAGAGCAGCTCATCTTCCCTGAAATCGAGTATGATAAAGTTGATAAAGTAAGAGGTATGGATGTTATAGTTGTTACAACAGCCAAGACAGACGAAGAAGCAAGAGAGTTATTAAGACTCTTCAACATGCCTTTTGCAAAGTAGTATCGTTGTCTTTACATTAAGGAGGTATATTCATGGCTAAAACAGCAATGAAGATTAAGCAATCACGCCAGCAGAAGTTCGGTGTCAGAGAATACAACCGTTGCAGAATCTGCGGACGTCCTCATGCATACTTGAGAAAATACGGTATCTGCCGTATCTGCTTCAGAGAGTTGGCATACAAGGGCGAAATTCCCGGCGTTAAGAAAGCAAGCTGGTAAGTTAAAAATATTTAAGGAGGCACAACAATGACAATGAGCGATCCTATTGCAGATATGCTTACAAGAATTCGTAATGCGAACTCTGCAAAACATGATACAGTAGAAGTTTCCTCTTCAAAAATGAAATTGGCGATTGCTAAGATCTTATTGGATGAAGGATATATTAGTTCATATGAATTAGTTGATGACGGCAATTTCAAGTCGATTAAGATAACTTTAAAGTATGGTAACAACAAGAACGAAAAAGTTATCTCCGGTATTAAGAGAATTTCCAAACCCGGTCTTCGTGTTTACGCTAGCAAGGACGAGTTACCCAGAGTACTCGGCGGTCTCGGCGTAGCGATCATTTCGACGAACCAGGGCGTTATCACTGATAAGGAAGCTAGAAAGTTACAGGTTGGCGGAGAAGTATTAGCATTTGTATGGTAATATCCGCTGTAGATTAATTAAGGAGGTACGGGCATGTCACGTATAGGAAGAATGCCAATCGCGATACCTGCGGGAGTAACCGTAGATGTTGCAGAAAATAATAAAGTGACTGTAAAAGGTCCCAAGGGTGAATTATCAAGAGTTTTACCCTCTGAGATGGAAATCAAGGTTGAAGGTGCTGAAATTATCGTTTCAAGACCTAACGATCTTAAGAAGATGAAATCCCTTCACGGATTAACAAGAACACTTATCAACAACATGGTTGTAGGTGTTACTGCAGGTTATGAAAAGAAACTTGAAGTTAACGGTGTAGGTTACAAGGCTGCCAAGGCAGGCAAGAAACTTACATTGTCTCTCGGATATTCACATCCGGTTGAAATGGAAGACCCCGAAGGTATCGAAACAGTTGTAGAGCAGGGCGCTACAACGGTTATCACCGTTAAGGGCATCGATAAAGAAAAAGTTGGCCAATTCGCTGCTGAGATCAGAGATAAGAGAAGACCTGAACCTTACAAGGGCAAGGGTATCAAGTATGTTGATGAAGTAATCAGACGTAAAGTTGGTAAGACCGGTAAGAAATAAGAGATAAGGAGAGTATAAAAATGGTTAGTAAGACATCCAGACAGGAAGTTCGTGTTGAAAAACACAGAAGAATTCGTAGCCGTTTAAGCGGAACTGCCGACAGACCTCGTTTGGCAGTATTCAGAAGCAATGATCATATGTATGCTCAAATTATCGACGACACAGTTGGAAATACAATTGTTGCAGCTTCTACACTTGACAAAGACGTAAAAGCTGAACTTACAAAGACCAACAACGTTGAAGCAGCAGCATATTTAGGAAAAGTAATTGCTAAGAAAGCATTAGACAAAGGTATTAAAGAAGTTGTCTTTGATCGTGGCGGTTATATATATCAAGGTAAAGTCGCAGCTCTTGCAGAAGCAGCAAGAGAAGCAGGCTTGGAATTTTAGGAAGGGGAGGATTTGCAATGGTTCGCAATATTATTAACCCTGCTGAGTTAGGTGAATTATTTAGTGATACAATCGCTATCAAGAGAGTCAGCAAGACTACAAAGGGTGGTCGTGTAATGAGCATTGCCGCATTGGTGGTTGTTGGTGACAAAAACGGTCATGTAGGCGTAGGCACAGGTAAGGCTAAAGAAAACGGAGAAGCAATCCGTAAGGCAACTGATGATGCCAAGAAGCATTTGGTTTCTATTTGTCTTGATGAAAATGCATCTGTTACTCATGATTACATCGGAAAATATTCTTCGGCAAGCATCCTTTTAAAGAGAGCTCCCGAAGGTACCGGTATCATCGCCGGAGGTCCTGCTCGTAAAGTATGTGAACTCGCAGGTATCAGAAATATCCGTACAAAGTCATTGGGTTCAAACAACAAGACAAATGTAGCACTTGCAACTGTTGAAGGATTAAGCAAACTTAAGAGTCCCGAAGACGTTGCCAGAAATCGTGGTAAGTCGGCAGAAGACATCAGAGCTTAAGCCGCTTGGATGAAAGGAGACCAAAATGGCAGATAAAATGTTAAAAATCACATTGGTTAAGTCCCCTATCGGTGCTGTTCCCAAACATAGAAAAACTATCGAAACAATGGGCTTAAGAAAAGTTAACAAAACAATTCTTTTACCCGATAATGCAGCAACCAGAGGACAGATACAGCAAGTCGGATACCTTCTTAAGGTTGAAGAGGCATAGAAAGGAGAGTCGCAATGGAATTATCAAATTTAAGACCTGCAGAAGGCTCAAAGCACAGTGATAATTTTAGAAGAGGACGCGGTCATGGCTCAGGAAACGGCAAAACTGCCGGCAAGGGTCATAAAGGTCAGAAGGCTCGTTCAGGAGCACCCAGAATCGGTTTCGAAGGTGGTCAGATGCCTTTATACAGACGTATTCCTAAGAGAGGTTTCACTAATAGAAATACAAAGGAGATCATTTCAATCAACGTATCGGCACTTGAGAGATTTGAGAACGGCACAGTTGTAACAGTTGAAAAGCTTCTTGAAGAAGGAGTTATCAGCAAAGCAGCTGACGGAGTTAAGATTCTCGGAAACGGTGAACTTACAAAGAAGTTAACGGTACAGGTAAATGCTTTCAGTGAGACAGCAAAAGCTAAGATTGAAGCAGCAGGCGGTACAGCAGAGGAGATCTAATGTTTAAAACATTTATTAATGCTTTTAAAGTAAAAGATATCAGAAAAAAACTGTTATTTACCCTGTTTATGCTTGTAGTGGTCAGACTGGGATGCTGCATTGCGGCTCCCGGTATTAACCAGGAATTTGTAAAGCAGATGATGGATAATCTCTTCAATTCCGACGGAATTGGAATTTTGGGAGCATTTACCGGTGGTTCATTTGAAAGAATGTCCATCTTTGCTCTCAATATTACTCCGTACATCACTTCATCGATCATCATGCAGCTCATGACGATAGCCATTCCAAAGCTTGAAGAGATGCAGAACGACGGTGAAGACGGACGTAAGAAAATCGCATCCATTACAAGATACGTTACCGTAGCGCTTGCGCTTATCGAATCCAGTGCACTTGCGATTGGTTTAGGTACACAGGGCTTAATAACAAACAAAAATGCGTTGAGCATAATTACCGTAATAGCTGCCATGACGGCAGGAAGCGCATTTCTTATGTGGGCGGGTGAAAGAATAACCGAAAAGGGCGTAGGAAACGGTATTTCCATAGTCCTGATCATAAATATTATCTCGTCATTCCCTCAGGATGCTAAAGGCTTGTTCGACCAATTCATCAAAGAGAAGGCTGTAGCAAGCGGTGTTCTGAATGCGGTAATTATCATTATCGCAATACTGGTACTTGTCTTAATGGTTATTTTCCTTAGTGACGGAACTAGAAAGATCCCTCTTCAGTATGCCAAGAAGATTCAGGGCAACAAGATCATGGGCGGAAATACAAGTTCCATTCCCATTAAGATCAATACCGCAGGTGTTATTCCCGTTATCTTTGCTTCATCGATCCTGCAGACACCCATTATTATTTCCAACATCGTCGGATTCAACGGCGCTGCAAAAGCCGAAACCGGTTTTGTAGGCTGGGGATATATCTGGGGCGAAGCACTCAAGTTCATGAATGCAAGATACTGGTTTGACAGAAACAATTTCATTTATACATTGGGTGTGTTGTTCTATATTGCATGTGTAGTTTTCTTTGCTTACTTCTACACATCGATCACATTCAATCCCGTCGAGATTGCCAGCAACTTAAAGAAGGCAGGCGGATTTGTTCCGGGTATCAGACCCGGAAAACCTACGAGCGACTATCTTAACAGCGTTCTTAACTACATCATTTTCATCGGTGCTATCGGACTTACGATCGTAGCCGTATATCCGTACATCATTTGCGGACTTACCGGTGCTTCGATAAGTTTCGGCGGAACGAGTATCATCATCGTTGTCGGAGTTATCATTGAGACGGTTAAGCAGGTTGAATCACAGATGCTTGTTCGTAACTACAAAGGATTTTTAAATGACTGATAACAATCGCATGATTGTTTTTGACGATTGACACTCCTTTTTACAGGGGTGTCTTATCGTCGCTTTATGTATTATTCATGATTTATTCGAAACTTTAACGACCGTTTTTTCTTATTGAAAGAATTCGATAAGACAGAGGAAGGATTAAAATATGAAAATAGTAATGCTTGGTGCACCCGGTGCAGGAAAAGGAACACAGGCAAAAATGATTGCCGATAAATATTCGATCCCTCATATTTCTACGGGTGATATTTTCAGGGCAAACATTAAGGAAGGAACAGAACTCGGACTTGAAGCAAAATCCTACATGGATCAGGGAAAACTTGTTCCCGACGAGCTTACGGTAAAAATCCTTCTCGACAGAGTAGCAAAAGATGACTGTGCCAACGGATACGTTCTTGACGGATTTCCCAGAACGATTCCTCAGGCAAAGGTTTTAAAGGACGCTCTTGAAAAGCAGGGCGACAAGATCGATTTCGCGATCGACGTTGACGTTCCCGATGAAAACATCGTAAAGAGAATGTCCGGAAGAAGAGCATGTGTTACATGCGGTGCAACATACCACATCGAACATGTTCCTCCCAAAAAAGAAGGCATTTGCGACAAATGCGGCAGCGAGCTCATTTTAAGAGATGACGATAAGCCCGAAACAGTTCTTAACAGACTTAAGGTTTATCATGAGCAGACACAGCCCCTTATTGAGTTCTACACAAACGAAGGCATTTTAAAAGAGGTCGACGGAACAATAGACGTTAAAGATGTATTCGCAAGCATTACATCGATTTTAGGATAATAAGAGGAAATTAAATATGGCAGTTTCGATTAAATCTGAGAGAGAAATTGAATTAATGCGTGAGTCCGGAAGGATTTTGGGTGAAGTTCATGAGCAGCTTAAAGAAATAATCCGTCCCGGGATATCAACGCTGGAGATAGACATTGCGGGAGAGAAACTGATACGCGGGTATGGATGCATACCGAACTTTCTTCATTACAACGGTTTTCCCGGTTCGATCTGCGTTTCAATAAACGAAGAGGTTGTACACGGAATACCCAAGAAGAGCAGAAAGTTAAAAGAAGGCGACATAGTAAGCCTTGACTGCGGACTTATTTACAAAGGATATCATTCCGATGCGGCAAGAACGTATCCGGTCGGAGATGTGGATCCCGAAGTACTGAAACTTGTAAAGGAAACCGAAAACTGTTTCTTTGAAGGAATCAAGTTCGCAAAAGAAGGCAATCACCTGCATGATATTTCAAACGCAATTGATGCATACGCAACCAAATGCGGATACGGAGTTGTTACCGCACTGGTGGGACACGGAATAGGAACGAGTCTTCACGAAGATCCGTCGGTTCCCAATTACCACATGAACAACCGCGGCATTAAACTTCAGGCAGGAATGACACTTGCCATCGAGCCGATGATCAACCTCGGCAGAGGCGATGTTGATTTCCTTGATGACGGCTGGACATGCGTAACAAGCGACAGACTTCCGTCATCACATTACGAGAATACGATTCTCATTACAAAGGGTGAACCTGAAATATTGACATTACCGAAGAGATGAATCGGTAAAGAACAGAAGGTTACGGCGGGAAACCGCTGAATCAAATAGAAAAGAAAGGATAGTAGCGAATTTTCGCCGGGTAAAAATATTGTCAAAAGTAGATGTTATTGAAATTGAGGGTGTTGTTACGGAAAAACTTCCCGGAACACAGTTCAGAGTGCAACTTGAGAACGGTCATGAGGTTATAGCTCACATCAGCGGTAAGCTCAGACAAAACTATATCAGAATCTATCCGGGCGATACCGTTACTTTAGAAATGTCTCCCTATGATCTGTCAAAAGGACGTATCATCTGGAGAGAAAAATAAATCCTTTAGCGGAAAAATATTTCTTGCATTGTAGATTTCCGCGTGTTACAATGTTAAACGGACTTTTTTGAGAAGGAGGGTTGAATCGTGAAAGTAAGATCATCGGTCAAACCAATTTGCGAAAAATGCAAAGTTATCAAAAGGAAAGGGAGAATCATGATCATCTGTGAGAATCCCAAGCACAAACAGAGACAAGGATAATTAATTTCTTGTTCTATTTGTATTTATGCGGCTGCAGTCGGTATTATTCCGTCAAATATTACCGGCTAAAAATAAATGTGAGGAAGGCATTGCCTGTCCGTGCATTTACTTTTTGATACCGAGCAAAGTATCGGAAAACCGGGAAACCCGGTCGGGTAGAGATACCCCTATCATTTAGTAACTGTTAATCGGAATCCGAATTACGGATTCAATGGAAAATGGAGGAAAACAAACATGGCTCGTATTGCTGGTGTTGACTTACCGAGAGATAAGCGTGTTGAGATCGGTCTCACATATATCTACGGTATCGGCAGAGTAAGCTCTAACAAAATTCTTGAGGCAGCTAAGGTTAATCCTGACACTCGTGTAAGAGACCTTACTGATGATGAAGTAAAGGCTATCAGTGAAATCATCGCTGATCAGTACATGGTAGAAGGTGACCTCAAGAGAGAAGTAGCTCTTAACATCAAGAGACTTCAGGAAATCGGATGCTACAGAGGTATCCGTCACAGAAAGGGACTTCCCGTTCGTGGTCAGAAAACAAAGACCAATGCAAGAACAAGAAAAGGACCCAAGAAAACTGTTGCTAACAAGAAGAAATAATTTAGTTAATTGTTGTTGTTTCCGGTCGGTATGTAATATTGAAGAAACACGGACCGGAAAATTGTGGTTTATATTAAAGAAAGTAGGTTAGTTTTTATGGCAAACAAAGCAGTAGCTAAAAAAGGCGCTAAGAAGCGTGTCAAGAAAAACGTTGAACATGGACAGGCACATATCCAGGCATCTTTCAACAACACAATCGTTACGATCACTGATGCTGAAGGTAATGCTTTAAGCTGGGCAAGTGCAGGTGGTCTTGGTTTTAGAGGTTCAAAGAAATCTACTCCGTATGCAGCTCAGATGGCTTCAGAGACAGCTACAAAGGCAGCTCTCGTTCACGGATTAAAGACAGTA
>JAIKXN010000113.1 GCA_024684055.1 Lachnospiraceae bacterium
TTCAGGAAAAAGGTTTTGAAACAATGATGGAAACCATTGATTTGGCCAATAAGGAAATTGAAGAAAACATTGAAAAAGGGAAAGTGGTTGTATCCATAGGCTATTCCGTTTTACAGGAAGGCGACAAAGAAATTCATGATATATTCGCCAGAGCAGATCAGATGATGTACGAGCGAAAGAAGCAGCTTAAAGAAATGGGAGCGCATACCAGAGAATGACAGAAAAAACGGTAAAGAAATTCAGACACTGTATGGTGTGAATCGGCAACTGCCCGAAAAGGTCGACAGAGGAGTGAAAAGTCAGTAAAAAACTGTCGCGCCGGATTGGACAGTTGTCATTTGTTTAACGGAAAATACTAATTGAAAAGAGAGAAGAAGATGGAAAAAATATTATCATGTGCACATGTTCATACCACATTCTGTGACGGCAAGACCCCCGCAGAAGAAATGGCTCGAAAGGCATACGAAATGGGATTTGTTTCGTTAGGGTTTACCTCACATGCGGCACAGACATTCGATCCGGGGTATTGCATAGAACCTTCACGGGAAAAGGATTATATAAAAGAAATCCGTAATATTCAAAAGGAATATGAGGGACGGATGGCTGTATATCTTGGGATTGAGCGCGATCTTTACAGCTGCAGCAATCCTTCCGATTTCGAATATTTTATCGCTTCGGTTCACTATTTCGAAAAGCCTGACAAAACATATATCGGAATAGACGCCGAAGCATCGGATCTGCAAAAATACGTTTATGAATACTGCGGAGGTGACGGTCTTGAAATGGCAAAGAGATATTTTTCGCTTTTCACAGAATATGTGACTGAAAGCAGGCCTGCGATCATAGGTCATTTTGATCTTGTCAGAAAGAATAATTCGATACTTAAACTTTATGATGAAAATTCAAAAGTTTACCGTAATATGGCGCTTGAATCGCTTCGCGCAATGTCGGAAACAAATGCTCTTTTGGAAGTCAATACGGGCGGAATCGCAAGGGGATATATGACAAGTCCTTATCCGGCTGATTTTCTGCTGAAAGAATGGAAAGCCTGGGGTAAAGAAGTAATAGTCAATTCGGACTGTCATAATGTCAGTTTACTTGATGCGGGATTTAAGCAGGCTGAAGAAATTCTTTTGTCTTTGGGGTACGATCATGTCGTTCGACTTAGTTCCGATCCCCAAAAAGGAATGTGGGAGAGAGTGGCTTTGAAATAAAAGTTGCTCTGTGATCCTGAAGCACGGAAAGATTAAAAAAAAGAATGCAAGTATCGCAAATTAAGGAGAAAAAATGGAAACAAAAGTAAATAAGAGCGCAGGATTTGCAAAGGTGATTGGTATCATATTTGCAATTACGTCCCTGTGCTGGTTAAAGGTATAATACAAATTGTATCTTCCGTGATGCTTTTTAAAAGTATCAGAGAATAAAATCCGCATATATTTTATGTGTAATAAAACAATTGAAAAAAGAGGACAAAATAGGGTATAATGTAATTACTTGCAGCGTCAAAAAAATCGATGTTTTTTGAGGACTGAAAGTTATTTCAATTCGCTGACTAAGGAGAAAGTCAAAATGCGCATTAAAAACCTGAATTTCCTGAGAACTGCATTGGTATTATTTCTTGCTGTTTTTTTGTTAATCCCTTTTTTCAGGGCTAGTGCAGATACAACAACAAACACTGCTGTTACGGAAGATACAAGCGGTGTGGTTCAGGTAAAGGTAGTGTATGTGGATGATACCGGCGTGGAGTATCCGATATTGGCCGGCACAGGATTCCTGATCAACGAAGAAACAGTCATTACTTGCGATCATGTTATTAAGCTCGATCCTCAAACCCTTTCCGAAGTGGCGGCAAGATTCGGAATGAAGGAAAAGGAAGTCAGAGCTCGTCTTGCAATTCAGATAAGTGTTCTACGCGATGTTACGATCCCTGCAACATTACAGACGGAAAGTGCGGAACTCGATTTTGCGGTTCTTCACATTGAAAGTACGTTGTATGATCGTAAATATCTTAAATTTCGCCCGAGCAGTACAGTCGAACAGACTGAAACAGTCTATGCGCTCGGTTTTCCCGGAGAAATTCAATACTTCCAGGATGTAAATACTTACACCAGTGAAGATGTTACAATTACAAACGGACAGGTTAATAAAGTTACGAGAATCGGCAATGTTGATTATATTCAGCACAGTGCAAAACTTACACCCGGCAATTCCGGCGGCCCTCTTGTTGACTCGAACGGATACGTAATCGGTATCTGTCAGGGTGCAACCTCAAGTGCAGGCGGATTTGATACAGATTATTCTTACACGATTGCAATCGACCAGGTTACAGCAACTCTTGATGCACTGGGTATTGAGTACCAGACAAATGAAACCCCTACGGAAGATACGGAAGAGCCGGAAAACGGGGATTCAAAAGATCTCCCGGATGAAGGTTCCGCAAAGGACGATGATGCTGACAAAGCCGTTGACAAAACAGAACTGCAGAATGCGATAGATTCGGTTAAAGCTTTAAATTCTGAAGATTATTCAATCGAATCATGGACGGCATTACAGAATGTGCTTGACGAAGCGACAGCTCTTGTCAAAGATGACAGTGCAACACAGGAACAGGTTGACAGTATTGCAGCACGTCTTGAAACTGCAAGCGAAACACTGGTTCCCGAAACTTCATTCAATTTCCTTGTATGGATTATTGCAGGAGCGGCTGTAGCTGTTTTGATAGTTATCTTTCTGGTAATTCTTATTGTCAGTCTGATCGTTTCCAAAAACAAAAAAGCCAAGGCTAAACCTGTGGCCGGCGGATACAATCCGGCAGGAATGAATGCCGCAAATGTTCCCGGAGGATTTGCTGCGGCACCTTCAAAACCTCAGAGCAACTTCTCACAGTTTTCCGGCAGCGGAGCGGGAGAGACAAGCGTATTAAACGCAGGAGCGGGAGAGACAACACTTCTTTCTTCGGGCTCGGGCGAAACAACACTTCTTTCTTCCGACTTAAGTTTCGGAAGCCTTACAAGAAAGAAAACAGGCGAGAATATCAGGATAACCAAGGACGGATTTATCATAGGCAAGGAACTCAGCAAAGTTGATTACTGCATTTCCGACAATACTTCAATAAGCCGTACGCATGCAAAGTTCACATGCAGGGGAGGCTTAACGTATATTACGGATATGAGGGCTACAAACGGCACATTTATTAATAATGTCAGACTTCAGCCCAATCAGGAAGCACCGCTTAACAACGGCGACAGACTTGCATTATCTGATGAAGAATTCATTTTCCACATTAACTAAATAATTATAATTATGACATGCAGGGCGGCATTTTATGCCTCCCTCTTGTCAGTTATTTTCGGAAACGATTTATGAAATTTATTACGGCCAATTACACGGATATAGGAACAAGAAAAAATACCAATCAGGATTCCATGCTGATAATGCAGTCGGAAACTTCTCTCGGAAACGTTCTGATGGCAGCGGTCTGCGACGGAATGGGCGGCCTTGCCAAAGGAGAAGTTGCAAGCGCTACCATGGTAAGGATGCTTTCCGAATGGTTTCAGACGGAACTGCCACGCCTCTTGGAAAAAGGATTCCCATCGGAAGAATTAAGAGAAAGCTGGGAGATCCTGGTTACTGAAGCGTGTCATAAAATATCTGCTTACGGCGCGAAGATTCACGTTGATTTGGGAACGACGGCGGTTGT